>CAZMNZ010000045.1:0-15068 GCA_964567765.1 uncultured Muribaculaceae bacterium | reverse complement strand
TGGTCTCACTTCACCGGCTTCCGGCCGATGAGGTGAGATTTTTTGATAATGACCGCATATCCTCGCATCTGCTGACCTCGCTCTGTCAGGATCACGACGGTTATGTCTGGGTGGGGACGGAGTATGGACTGAACCGTTTTGACGGAATGGTGTTCACCCATTACTTCACCTACAACAGCACCCTGATAGACAACAATATCGATGACCTGTTCGTGGATTCGGACGGCGACCTCTTCGTGATTTCTGGCAAGGCCTTGCAGATATATGACCGCAGCACAGGAGTCTTCAGGACTGTGACTTTCCCTGAGGGACATGTCCCTGTCCTTTCCGATGTCGCCCAGATGCATGACGGAACGGTCATAGTCTCCAATTCTAAGCACGGTCTGTGGACAATAGACAAGGAGTCGCTTTGCGCCCATCCTTTTGAAGAGGTCAACAGCCTGGTGGGAATGCCTGAGACTCATTCGCTGCTCGTTGACAGCAGAGACAGGATATGGATATGCACGAACGAGGACGGAATCTACAGATTTGACCGCTTGGGGGGGGCAGTCCATCTTACCCCTTCCGATGAGATTTCGGCGATAAAGGGAATCACGGGTGTGGCGGAATCTGCCGACGGGGAGATATACATACTTGGAATGAACGCCATGTTCCGTTTCGATGACGAAGATCTGGCACTGGAAAGACTGTTCTCCTTCGACTATGAGGATTCTGTCCGTCGTCTTTTCATGGCCTCCGACGGAACCATGTATGCAGGTTCATATCGGAAAGGTCTTTACAAAGTGGACCTTCCGGGAGGAAGACTGATCCATGCAAGTCCGGTGGTGCAGAGGGAATACAATCTGGAAGGCAGCGGAATGTATGCCTTTCTGGAAGATACGGACGGAAACCGCTGGTTCGGCTTCAGCACCCGCGGACTTCTATTCGTGTCAAGGCATGACAAGCCTTTCGTCTATCATCATCTCGGCCATATATCCAGGATGGATGACCGTTTCCTTACATCATTCGACACGCTTTCTGACGGCAGATTCATGGCAGGACTCTCAGAGGGAGGACTCCATCTGCTTGACGGTGATTTCAGATGTATGCGTACCTATCTCGACGGCTGGTCTCCTATTGCGGTCCATGCTGTTTCGGATGACAGGATATGGGTGGGCGACTATTCGAGAGGTGCAGGAATCCTCGATCTGAAGACCGGAAGAATTGACAGGGTCATCCTCGACAAAAGAATAACTGACTTCGCTTACGATGCTGAAGGAAACATATATATGTCCGTCTTCAACGGTAATATCCTGTCGTTTGCACCCGACGGAAAGACGGGAAGGAGGCTGGGACGCGAAACGGGGGGACTCAGGCTCCATGACCGCTATCTCAACACGCTTCTGACCGATTCCCAGGGTCTCATCTGGATCGGACATCATTACGGTTTCGATGTCTATGACCCTGTCGCCGACGCCATTCTCCGTATGCCTTGCGGTGACGACCTCAGGAAGGCTATAGTATATGACATCCTGGAGTCATCGGAAGGAATAGTGTGGCTTGCCACAAGCCGAGGGCTTTTCGGATATGACAGGAGGTCAGGGACCTGGGAGCGCAGGAATGCGTCGGACGGACTGATGGGCGACATAGTCTGCTCGTTGCAGGAGGCCGGGGATTCTTCGTTGTGGCTCGGATCCTATCGTGGCCTGATCCACTATATCCGCAGCGAGGAACGCTTCTTCAACTACCTCAAGGGCGACGGTCTGGAAGAAATCGCCTATGCCCGTGGAGTCTCCTGCTGCTCTTCCGACGGAACGCTTCATTTCGGAAATGAATTCGGAGTGACCTCGTTCTGTCCCGGAACGGTCACATCCGATGCCTTTGCCATGCCTCTCAAGGCTGTGACGCTGACCGTTGACGGAAAGTCGCTGGAGATTGAGGAAGACATAGTGCTTTCCCGTGACAAGGGAGCCTTCACTCTGAGGTTCTCCGCAATGGACTACCGCAATCCTGAGAATCTTTCTTTCGAATACAGGCTTTCCTCGTCCAAGGATGCCCTCTGGCATAGGACTGCAATGGGAACGAGCAAGGTGGATTTCCATAATCTGGACTGCGGGGAGCATGTCCTGTATGTGAGGACCTTGTATAAGGAAGCCCGTTCCGAAGTCCGCGAGGTGGTGATAAGGATTCTTCCGCCGTGGTATCTTTCCGTTCAGGCCAAGATCATCTATATTCTCCTGGTCTTGATCTTCGTCATTCTTCTGTGGCTATACTGGAAGCACAGGAAACTTGCCGAGATGAACGAGGAGAAGATCCGTTTCTTCATAGATGTCAGCCATGAGATACGTTCTCCTCTCACTCTCATAAAGAGTCCCCTGGAGTCTCTGCTGCAGGAAAGACATGACGAAAAGACCGAGAGGGCGTTGGCCTCCATCGCCCGCAACACTTCCAGGCTGCTGGCTCTTACAGACCAGATTCTCAATATAAGGAAACTGGAAAAGGGTGCGATGAGGCTCAGTTTCGTCAGGACAGATGTTGGAGATATGCTGAAAGACATATGCAGGGATTATGAATATCTTGCGGACAAGCGCAAGATGGAACTTGTCCTTTCGGCGGATGCCGGAGTCGAGGTCTGGGTGGACAGGAGAAGCCTTCACAAGATAGTCAGAAACCTGATTTCCAATGCATTCAAGCATACTCCTGACGGAGGAAAGGTGGAGGTCTGTCTTTCACGGGTGAGCGACAACAAGGCAAAGAATCCTATGAGGGAGGTCATGGAACTTGTTGTCCGGGACAGCGGAGAGGGCATAGACGAGAAGGAGATCAAACATATTTTCGAACGTTTCTATCAGGTGACCTCCCGCAGCCATGACAGGTCCATGGGATACGGCATAGGCCTTAACCTCACCAGCCAGCTTGTCCGTCAGCACGGAGGCACGGTGCAGGCGAAGAACCGCACGGACGGAAGCGGTGCGGAGTTCACCGTGAGGATTCCTCTCGGCAAGTCTCATCTGCCTTCGGGCTCACTCATGGAGTCGGAAGATGAGAAGGCTGTCATGTACGATGACATCGTTGCCGGACCGGAGGTCGTCAGAAACAGTCGCAATGCCAGGAGAAGGACAACTGACAGAGTGGTGATAGTGGATGATGATGCAGAGATCAGGAATTATCTTGTCAACGAACTCGGAAGCATATATCATGTTTCTGCCTGCGAAGACGGCCGTCAGGCTCTCAAACTCATATCTGAGGATGTCCCGCAACTTGTGATTTCCGATGTTTCGATGCCTGATATGGATGGATTCACGCTTCTGCACAGGTTGAAGAACAACACGGCAACAAGCCATGTCCCTGTCATCCTTCTTACCACCAGGATTGAGCATGAATCCAGACTGGAGGGTTTCTCGCAGGGTGCCGACGCCTATATGGATAAGCCTTTCAACATTGATGAACTGATAGCGGTCGCAGGTTCCCTGATAGGAAACAGAACCCGTATGAAAGGCAAACTGAGCGGAATGCAGGAACAGGCGGGAGTCGTGAAGCAGGTCGAACTGAAAGGCAACGACCAGCAACTCATGGAGAAGGTCATGAGGATAGTGAACGAAAGGCTCTGCGATCCGGACTTCAATGTGGAAGCCCTCGCCGACGAGGTCGGCCTCAGCCGTGTTCAGTTGCACAGACGCATAAAGGAGATAACCGGAATAACCGTTGGTGAGTTCATCAGGAATCTCAGGCTCAAGCAGGCGGCCGAACTTCTTGCCAAGGGCGATGTGACCGTATCCCAGGTGACATATGCCCTCGGAATGTCGAACCCTACTCATTTCACGGCGGCTTTCAAGAGATATTTCGGTGTCACGCCGACAGAATATATGAAGAAACATTCCGGTGCTACAAATTCATAGTCAGTTGTAACATTATCGTTCGTTTCCTGATTCGGTGTGTCTTAGATTTGCGGTCTGATGATAACACTGAAAAATGGATAAGACTATGACCATGAAAAGGCTGTTCAGCCTGATGTTTCTTTTCGTCCTTGTCTCCCTTCAATATGCGAAGGCCGACGGCCTGGTGACTCTGTCCGGTAAGGTCGTCGATGAAGCCGGCGAGCCTCTTGTGGGCTGTGTGGTGCGTCTGAAGGACAGTCAGGTGGCCACGACCACGGACCTGGACGGAAAATTCAAGATCAACGTTCCCGAAGGCTCGTCGCTTGAGTTCAGTTCTCTCGGATTCCAGACCAGGACACTCAAGGGCAATGAGACCGCCCATGTCGTGATGAAGGTGGATTCATTCATGCTTGAGGAGGTGGTGGCTGTCGGATACGGCACCATGAAGAGGAGCGACATCACCGGATCCGTCACCTCGGTCAAGGCAGATGACATGCAGCAGAGCAGTGCCGTCACCATGGACCAGATGCTCCAGGGTAAGGCTGCGGGTGTCCAGCTGACGGGAAACAGCGGAGCGGCAGGTGCCAGCACCAGCATACAGATCCGCGGTGTGAACTCTCTGAGCTCCACAAACGAGCCGGTGTATGTGATCGACGGTTCCATTGTCCGGAGCGAGGCCGGTGACGATACTTTCTCTAACCCTCTCGCCGATCTGAACCCTAACGATGTGGAAAGCATAGAGATCCTCAAGGATGCTTCTGCCACTGCAATCTACGGCTCGCAGGCGGCGAACGGAGTCATCATCGTGAACATGAAGAAGGGAATAGAGGGCTCGCCGAGAGTGACGTTCAAGGCCACGGCAGGCGTCGATATGGTTCCCAAGCGTCTTGATGTCATGAATCTGAGGGATCTGGCCCAGTGGGTCAGGGACCTTAATTCCGTAAGCGACGGCAATGCAGCCAACGATCTCAATACGACAGACTATTTCGCCTCTCCTCAGACTCTTGGAGAAGGTACGGACTGGCAGAGCGCCCTCTTTCGTGAGGCAGTGAAGCAGGAGTACAATATATCTGTCCGAGGTGGTACAAAAAGCATAAAGTATAGTCTTTCCGGAGGATATCTGAATCAGGAGGGTATAGTCGTGAACAATGACTTCACCCGTTTCACTGCCCGTGCCGGAATGGACGTCAAGGCCTACAAATGGCTGGATATGGGATTCACCGTGAACATAGCCCAGACAGACCGCAACACGGGAATGTCCCAGTGGGGAGTGGTGGAGAACGCACTTGGACAGACGCCGAACATTCCGGTGAAGAATGCGGACGGAACCTGGGGAAAGTCCGGCTACAACAGCGAGACACGTTCATGGCAGCCGAACCCGGTGGCCATAGCCTCCGTGACGACGAGATTGAACAAGGTGAACAGCGTGAGGGCCAACATCTATGCGGTGGTGAAGCCCTGGAAGTGGCTCGACTGGAGGACCGAGGCTACCTATGACACAAATACCGACAACTACCGCTACCTTCTTCCGGAATACGATTTCGGAGGCACCATCAGGGATTATGCGACCCATGAGTCGGCCAAGACCTTCAACCAGTATCTTTCCATGAAGTCGGTCGCAACCGGAAAATGGAAGAAGTCGGGTCACGACATATCCGCCATGGTCGGAATCGAACTGAACAGCAGATACCGTGACTATGTCTTCGGCCGCCGTCTTGGAGGAAGCAACTCCAACCAGTCGCTTTCAGGCGGTGACGCAAGCCGTGACGAGAATGAAGGATGGACCACAACCCAGCGCTTCTTCAGTTACTTCGGTCGTCTTACCTATAATTACAGGAACAGATACATGCTCACCGCAACTCTACGTCGAGACGGAAGTTCGCTCTTCGAGAGAGGACACAGATGGGGAACCTTCCCATCTGCCGCAGTAGCGTGGAGAATTTCAGAGGAACCGTTCTGGGGTGCCATGGCTGAGGTGATGAATAACCTCAAACTGCGTGCAGGATACGGAATCGTAGGAAATGCCAACCTTGCGGACAGCAGCTATCAGCCGAACTTCTCCAATCTCGCTTCAAGTTTCGGAACAAGCTACAAGACTGCCAATATGCCGAACTACAGCGGCCTGACATGGGAGAAGACCGATTCCTGGAATGTCGGTGTGGACATGACATTCCTCGACAACAGGGTGGAGATAATCTTTGATGCCTTCCTGAAGAATACGCGCGACCTGCTCCTGCAGACAGCCCAGCCATATTACACCGGATCATCAATCACGGGCGGAACCACAGCACAATGGGCCAATGTCGGAAGTATGATGAACCGGGGCCTCGAACTTACTGTCAATGCACATGTGGTGGATACCAGAAACTTCAAATGGAAGACATCCCTGACCGGGTCATTGGTCGAGAACGAGATCACAGGACTCAACACAGCCACCGGATTCATCGACAAGACACTCAGTTGGTCCACATGGACGGAGACTGTGACAAGGACTGCGACAGGCTACGGCGTGAGCCAGTACTACGGCTATCAGGTGGCCGGAAGGATCAACTCCGCCGCGGATTTCCTGAGGGACAACGGAGACGGCACAAGCACCGTGATTGCCGCAACTCCCAACTACCGTATAGGCACAGTCGTGAGCAACGAGTCTGCGACGGCCCTCAAGACTTCTATAGGAGACCTTCTTTACAAGGATAACAACAGTGACGGACTGATTGACGCCAACGATATGACATATCTCGGAAACGGACTTCCAAAATACACCTTCGGATGGAACAATACGTTCACAGTCAGGGGATTCTCCCTCTCGATGTTCTTCTACGGAAGCCTCGGAAACAAGGTGTTCAACTGGACCCGCAGAAGGATGGATGAGCCTTCGATGATCGGAGGAGCGGCCTCCAACAAGTTCACCAGGGTGAACGGATATGCAAAATGGTGCTACTACGACGGCGATTCCGGCAACGACAATGTTTGGAATGTATATGTGTCGCCGGATTCGGATCCTCTGATTCCACGCATCGACAACCAGCACGGCAACTTCAACTCACGTGTGAGCGACCGCTATGTCGAGGATGCCGGTTATCTGCGTCTGAAGAACATAGTCCTGACATATTCCTTCCCGAAGAGGATGATCAAGAAACTCAAACTGCAGAAACTTGCCATTACCGCAAATGTCCAGAACATATACACCTTCACCGGATATTCAGGCTTTGACCCGGAGGTCGGCAGCCAGAACGGACAGTACTCGATGAGCGGCCAGGGCATGCTCATGTATGGAGTGGACACCGGAAAGATTCCGACTCCGCGCTCGTTTGTCCTTGGTGTTGAACTGACCTTCTAAGAATGACTGACATGAAACTTAAGAATACATTGATCATCTCTCTGCTCCTGTGTGCCTTCTGCTCGTGCGAGAATTTCCTCGACACGGTCAACGAGAAGGAGGTGGGAGCGCATGAGGAACTGGATTCGCTCGACGCCCTCTGTGCGACGACCGCAAACCTATATACCTCTCCGTGGTATTTCTTCCATAAGCAGCGTTTCCTGCAGCTGGGTGATGCCAGGGCAAACAATTTCTATATCTCGGCAGAGTCCAGCAATGATTATAATTCCCTTGCCACCTTCAACGAGAAGAAGGAGAACGCCACGATTTCCCATGCCTGGGGAAGCCTGTACAATGTCGTGACCCAGGCCTCCTATGTCATCGAGGACTATGTCCCTTATTGCGTGGAGAACGGAGTATGCACCCGCGAGGAAGCCAATGTCTGCGAGGCTGAGGCAAGATTCATGAGGGCGCTTGCATATTGGTTCCTTGCAATCTACTGGCACGATGTCCCTATCGTTGAGAATGCTGCCACTGCAAGCACCGTGGCCTTTGCAAACCGTTTCGAGGATGTGCTGCAATATGCTGTCTGTGACGCAGAATATGCGAAGAAGTGGCTGCCGGTGCAGGCCTACCAGCCGGGACGTGTGTCCAGGATCAGTGCCTGCGGACTCCTGTCGCGACTTTATCTGACTGCGGCTTCCTATGCCGAGGGCGGGCATTTCACAGACGGGTTCCGTAAAAGGGTTCTGGATGGATATTATTCGGCTGACTTTGACTATCAGGCTCATGCCTCGCTCAAGGACTTCTTCTATTCCAAGACGATTGCTGTCTCGCAGGAAGCCCTGTCCTCGGCAGAATATGCTCTGATGGAAAACTATGAGGATATATTCAAGGTGCAGAACAACAACTGCAAGGAAGTCCTCTTTGCGCTTCAGTTCGTTCCCGGAAATACCACGACAGGACTCGGAAATGACCTTCAGGGCTTCCTGTGCTACGACAAATGCATGGACAATAACTATGGTCAGGCCTACACCACCTGGGCAAGTTACGATTTCGTGAACCTGTCCACATACAGAGGCGGTCTGATCCGCAACCGGGGTAACGTCTTCGCCACAGGAATGACATACGACTACCTTTTCCATGAGACGGACAAATACGGAAAGAAGGGAGAGGTCTGGGTCGTGGAGAACTGTGATGTTCTTCCTATCAAGAAACATGTTGTCGGAGGTCCTATCGCGACAGGGAACCAGTCATTCAACGGAAATTCTGGCTTCAATACTCCGATGCTCAGGATCAGCGAGGTGTATCTGAATCTGACGGAGGCACTTATGGGATATAGGGGAATAGCCTCCACGACGGATCCTTCTGTCCTGGAGGGAGTGAATATGGTGCGCCGTCGCGCCCATTCCCATGAAATCGCATCCGGTGCGTATATAGGTGATTACGGCACCACCGGTGAGTTCAATGCGGATTCGCTCTTCCTGGAGCGCAGGCTCGAATTCTTCATGGAAGGACTTGCATGGGCTGACGTCGTGAGATATTCATATAAGGGAGAGGCTCAGATGAAGAGGATGGACGACTATGTCCACAACAGGCTTATCGAACTCGAAGGCGATCAGTTCATGGGCTCGTACCGTCTGCATAAATACAGTTATAAGAAGGCTGAGACCACCGACCGTCTGGGCACGGTCACTCTCCGACAGAACAACGGCCAGTATCTTATATCCCGTCTGTGCACCGAATGTGAAGACCTGTGGCAGATGATATACCCTCCTGTGGAGACCATGAAGGACCCGAATCTCCTTCTGGATCCCGTGGAATACGACTTTTCAGAAATCATAGCAAACAAGACAGATTACCATGAGATCAAGTATTAGATATATGATCCTTGCCTTGGCGGCCGCCGCATGCATGTTCACTTCCTGCGAGGAAGCCGTGGCACCAAAGATCGACCAGGTGTGGATAAACATGACCGCCTTTCCTGTACAGCCGGTCCAGAGCGCTTATCCGAAGCAGACTCTCTGCCTGTATGGAAGCGGCTTCACAGGCCTGACAGGCATAAATGTCAACGGTACGGACATCGATGTCAGCACCACTCTCGTCTATGACACTGACAGGAACATCACGTTCAGACTTCCGGAGGATGTGGACCTGAGCACCTCGTCTGACCTTATGTATATAAAGGTATATACTGCATCCGGCGAAGCGGAATATTCTCCCTTCCTGATCAAGCCTCTGGAGGCGCAGCCGGCCCTCACCTCCGTGTCTTCCCTGATTCTCATCCCCGGAACCGTCCTTACCATCGGAGGCAGCAATCTTGAAGATGTCGCCGAGGTCTATCTTCCGCTGACCTATGGAGAAAAGGCTCTCTGTGAGTTCGCAAAGCCCGATCCGGACAGTGAAGACCAGTCTTCTCTCCAGACTGCGGAAGCCATAAAGGTCGTGGTGCCCTCTGACGTGGACTTCGCACGCGGCCAGATCGAGGTCGTGATGCACAAGACGGACTCCGTGTGCAACTTCTCATACACCGAGAAGGTTTACAGTGATTTTTACAACTTCAGCAATTAAGCATGAAACACTTGTCATATATGATCCTTGCCCTTGTCTGCATTTCATGCACTTCGGGCATTTATACTCCGGAACTTCCTGAGCAGGAAGGACTTGAGATTCCTTCCGGTGTGGACCTGGAGCCGGATAAACTCTTCGGCGTCTGGGAGGGAAAGATAGAAAACGGTCTGGCGGATGACTCTGGCTTCACACAGTCATACAGGATGGAATTCCAGAGCGTCGATGACTCTGAGGCCGTGCTTTCACACTGGTTCACAGACGCTGACAGCGAGGTGGCGGATTCCCTGAAGAATGTGGAATATTCATATTCCTTTGACGGAAAGGTGGTGACCCTCACTCCCAAGCCGCTCTATGCTTCCGCCGGGGCTTCCGTCATGTCCGGAATCTATCTCGGCTCTGACCGGATGCTGCTCTGCACTTCAAATCACGAATATGCGGACACGGTGTGCACGCTTGTGCGTGTCGGTGATCCGGCGCCTGCCGTGACCGGAGTTGACAGGACCCTTCCTCAGCCGGGTGACACGGTTACGATAACCGGCCGCAACCTTCAGTTCGTGGATCATGTCTTCCTCCCCGGAAAGGACGGAGAGATCGAGGTCACTGATGTGATCCCCGGCTCCAAGTCCATGAAGATAGTCGTTCCGGATGCGGAATTTGCAGGAGGATCCCTCAGGTGCTATTCATCTACGGCAGGGGAGAGCAGCCTGTCTCCGGCATATATGTTCCGCCATGACTGCATCTTCTTCCATAACTTCATTTCTAACGGGTATAAGGCTCCTTATACGGGGTCTGAATTCGAGTATTCGATCAAGGATATGGGAGGACTGAAGAGCAATGTGAAGAATCTCTCTTCCGACAACCTTCCGGCAAGTCATTCCCTGACGGTGTCAGGAGCCTTGAATCATCCCGATTCCCTGCTCAGTTTCTTCGGTGAGGCTCCTGTTGCCTGGCCGCTTGCGACAAAGACTGATGACAAGGCAGGCTACCTGCGCTTCAGTACGGCAGACCGTTTCCAGCATGTCCTGGACAATTGCATCGGGGGACTGACGGCAATGACTCCATGTGCCGACGCTGCCATTCAGATGGATATATATGTGATGAGCGACGGACGTCCCGAGTGGAGCACCGGCTACCTCTCGTGGAGGCTCAACAAAGATCAGAACTCTCTTGAAAGTTCCATGCTGGCAAACGTGGCGATGTGGGAAAAGGGAGTCCCTGCTTCGTTTGCAGGGGGATGGAGGACCCTGACGATTCCTCTTACCTCTTTTTCTGCGGTGTCATCCAACGTGGCGATGTCCACTCTCGGAGGCCTGATTTCCTCCTTGAAGTCAAGCAATCTGCAGACCATTCTGACCCTGGTGAATTTCCCGCTGGATGACATGCATCCGGCTCAGGAACTTGACATGTTCCAGTTCAATATCGCCGACGTGCGACTGGTGCCGTACAAGACCCCATCAAATGTGAAGGATAACAAATAAAATACATGACCGATGAAAGCATTTAACAAGATTTTTGGAATCATGGCGGCATTCTGCCTGATTTCTGTTTCCTGTGCCAAGGAAGAGCAGGACATTCCGGCTGACGGAAGAATGTCGTTTTCCAGCACGCTTATTTCTACAAGAACCACTGATACTGATCTTCAGGCCACTCAACTGGAGACTGGCGTGAAGGCGGGAGTCTTTGTAAAGAGGGAAACTTCTTATATCACCAACGGCAACAATGCCGTCCTTACAGCCGACGGAGCGGGCGGATTCACTGCCGAGAAGCAGATGTTCTGGCCAAGCGAGGCTGCTGTCGACATCTATGCATATGCACCGTATGATGCCGAGTGGGCAGGTGCACCGGATTCGGAAATGGACTTTACGGTTTCCGCTGACCAGTCTTCCGATGCTGGATATCTTGCGAGCGACCTTCTTATAGGTGCTCCCGAGTCAAATCCTCTCACAAAGACGGAGACACCTGTGGAACTCAAGTTTGCACATATGCTCTCCAAGGTCGATGTGGCGTTCGTGAATGAAAATCAGGACGTGAGTCTTCAGGGTGCGGTGATCAACCTTGTGGGTCTGAACACCTCAGTCAAGGTCAAAGTCGCAGAGGCTGCCCTTGGTGAGACATCGTCAAAGGCTGATGTGAAGATTGCTGCCTTTGCAGACGATGCAGAGCAGTTTGCGGCGAGCGGAATTGTCGTTCCTCAGACAGTGCCGGCAGGACCTTTCGTACAGATTGTCCTTGCCGATTCGAGAGTGTTCGAGGCCGGACTTTCTTCCGATGTGGTCTTCAAGAGCAACAGGAGATATGTATATACGGTGTATCTCGGAGGTGACGGTGATCAGGTGAAGGTGGGCATCACTCTTGGCGGAAGTTCCATCGGTAACTGGGAGGATGATGACAGCGAGGGACTTGAAGGAAGCGGAAATGAGGTGATCGAATATGTGGTTGGAGACTATGTCCTCGCAGACGGCATCCTTATGAAGAAGGCTGAATTCGAGGCTGCAACCGATGAGGTGAAGGCAACTGCTGCCGGTGTGATTTTCAGCACGAACGTGAGTGCTGCCGATGCCGCTGCCGGTTATGACGGATATGCGATGTCGCTTGTGGGTGTGAAGAGGCACCAGACCTGGAGAACTCCGAATACTTCTGCTACGGATGAAAATCCGGATACCCCTGTCCTTCTGCGTGCAACGGAAGTGTCCACTCCGGCAGATGCAGTCGCTGATCTTGACGGCCTGTCATTTGCTCCGCTTGTGGCCGCTGCAACAGACGGCGGAACTTATGGCGCATTCAGTTTTACGAACTATTCAAACAACAAGATGGCACTTACAGGCACCAACCTCAGCGGCTGGTACATGCCGTCATTCGGTCAGCTTGTACAACTGCTCAACAATCTTGCCGACGCCGGCATCGAGGCTTCTGCAATCGAACTGTCCGACCAGGGCAACTATGAGGTGACATCGCCTTCCGGAATGGTGGGGATTCTCAACGGGTATCTTAACGCAGACAAGGCGGGTACTGACGTGTTGTCTGCTGGAGCCTTCGTAGTCACTTCAACTGAGTCTTCCTCTACCGCTATGTGGGGAATCGAGATCAAGGCCGATGGCTACAGGGTTTCTTCAATGGCAGGCAAGAGTAAAGATAGCAGAAATGTGATCCCTGTATTCGCATACAAGAAATAACCATGAAACTCATTAAAGCTCCAATATTTGTCTTCGGGCTTCTCCTTTCGGCAGGCATGGTGCTCTCCTGCCGGAAGGAGACTCTGCCCGACGGGCCTGCAGATGAAAATGGAGACGGGCTGGTCTTTCGTGTCGAATCGGAAGACTATGAGATTCCGCTTCGCAAGGATGCCACGGCAGGTGTCTTTGTCCTGGACTCCGAGTCGTCCGGGACTATCCGCTCCAATGCTTTTGTCCTTGTAGGTGACGACGGTGAGGCCGTGCAGGAGGAAGATACCCTTCTCGGACCGGATCCTGCAATTATATATGCATACAGCCCGTATTCATCAGCATGGGACGATGCCTTGGACTGCGTGAAGGAGTTCTCCGTGAAAGAGGACCAGTCGGCGGAACTCTCCTATGTGGAGAGCGACCTCATGTGGTCTGCCGGGGTGGCGGTTCAGCAGCCTCTGACGCAGGTCGTGCTCTCGCATGCGATGGCCAGGATAATGATCCACATGACATCGCATGATTCGGAAAAGGATATGAGGGATGTCCGGATCATGCTTGGCGGCATGAAGACCGGCGGATATGTCTATCTTCGTGAGCAGGGTGTTCAGACGGACACGTCTTCAGTCTCGGACATAATATGCCATGTCGTGGAATCCATGGACAGAAGGACGTCCATGGCGGCTGTGGTTCCTCCTCAGAAAACGGCCTCAGGCGGTATTGTGCTGAATATCCGTATAGGGGATTCCGTGTATGACTATGAAGTGCCTGCGGCTGAAGGCCTTGAGGGAGGACGGCAGTATGTCTATGCTCTAGGCGTTGCTGACGAGGATATCGTGTTGGAAGGCTGCACCGTTTCAGACTGGACAGATGACGGCAATTTCGTAATAGAGATGGATCCGTCACTTTTCAGATGAATTTTCAGGCGGCTTTATGATTTAAGCCAAGACAATTTTGTATATTTACGTGTTTAAACACTCATAATTATGGAAAAGACCTGGAGATGGTTCGGTCGCAAGGACCGCATAACCCTGGATATGCTTCGTCAGATAGGTGTGGAGGGTATAGTTACCGCCCTTCACGACGTGCCAAACGGCGAGGTGTGGTCGCGCGAGAAGATCCGTGACCTTCGTGAATATATAGAAAGCTACGGCATGCGCTGGTCCGTGGTGGAGTCCCTGCCGGTGTGCGAAAGCATCAAGTATGGCGGCCCAGACAGGGATCAGCTCATAGAGAACTACAAGGAAAGCCTCCGCAACCTTTCAGCCGAAGGCATCCACACAATCTGCTACAACTTTATGCCTGTTCTTGACTGGGCTCGCACCGATCTTGAACACCCTAACCCTAACGGAACCACGAACCTGTATTTCTCCTATTCGGAGTTTGCATATTTCGATATATATATAGTCGGACGCGAGGGCGCCCGTGAGGAATGGGCAGGGTTCCGTGTTCCCGGTGTCGAGACCGACCGTGACATCCTTGCCGAGGTTGAAGCCCTTCGTGAGAAGATGACTCCTGAGGCCGAGCACAAGCTTGTGGAGAATATCATCGTGAAGACCCAGGGCTTCGTCAGCGGCAACATCCGCGAAGACGACGAGAAGCCAGTCGAACTCTTCCGCCAACTTCTTTCTCTCTATGACGGGATCACCAAGGATCAGCTCCGAGAGAACATGAAGTACTTCCTGAGTGCGATCATGCCTGTTTGCGAGGAGTGCGGGATGAACATGTGCGTGCATCCGGACGACCCACCGTTCCCGGTGCTAGGACTTCCCCGTATCGTGACTTCCGGTGAGGACATCGACTGGTTCCTCAATGCCGTGGACAATCCTCACAACGGTCTTACTTTCTGTGCGGGGTCCCTTTCCGCAGGTGCTCAGAACAACGTCGTGGAACTTGCCCGCAAATATGCTCCGAGGACACATTTCGTCCATCTTCGTTCATGCCATATCTTTGAGAACGGCGACTTTACTGAGGCGAGTCACCTCGGCGGCCGTGCAGATATCATCGAGCTGGTGAGGATATTCGAGAAGACCAATCCGGAACTTCCGATGCGAGTCGACCACGGAATGACCATGCTCGGAGACGAGACCAGAGGCTATAATGCCGGCTACGCCTTCCTCGGACGCATGTTCGCGATGGGTCAGGTTCAGGGCATAATGG
>CAZMNZ010000044.1:0-15265 GCA_964567765.1 uncultured Muribaculaceae bacterium | reverse complement strand
TCAAGCACGGTTCCGAGAGAAGGGCGGGGTGAAACTCCCCGCCACTTACTCAACGCGCCACTTGAAATATTGAAGGAATATTGGGGGTATGACGCATTCCGTCCGAAGCAGGAGGAAATTGTCCGTGCTGCCCTTGATGACCGGGATATCCTGGCCATCCTTCCCACCGGTGGCGGCAAGTCGGTATGCTTTCAGGTGCCGGCCTTGATGAGGGAGGGGATTGCCATTGTGGTGACTCCTCTGATAGCCCTGATGAAGGATCAGGTGCAGAATCTTAACTCCCGTGGAATCAAGGCTTTATGCGTGAATGCCGGGATGAGCAGAAGGGAGGTGGACCTTACTCTGAACAATGCTGCCTACGGCGATTTCAAGTTCATTTATGTCTCTCCTGAGCGCCTTGGAACCCAACTTTTCCAGAACTATCTCCAGGCGATGAACGTCAGTTATATCGTCGTTGACGAGGCGCACTGCATCTCGCAGTGGGGATATGACTTCCGTCCGGATTATCTGCAGATCGGCAGGATCCGCGAAATGGTTGATGCGCCGGTCATAGCCCTGACTGCGACGGCGACTCCACAGGTGGCCGAGGATATCATGGAACGCTTGGGATTCAAGGAGAAATGCTTGATAAAGAGCGGCTTCGAAAGGCCTAATCTGTCATATATAGTGCGTCGCACGGAAGATAAACTCGGACAACTGCTGAACATCTGCAACGGGGTTCCAGGTACGGGAATCGTATATGTCCGGAACAGGAAGAAGACTGAGGAACTGGCTGCCTTCCTGGCCTCCAACGGGATATCCTCATCCTTCTACCATGCCGGTCTGGGGCCGGATTCCCGTTCTGACCGCCAGGCTCGCTGGAAGGACGGAAGGACCAGGGTGATGGTCTGCACCAATGCCTTCGGAATGGGAATCGACAAGCCGGATGTGCGCTTCGTCGTGCATTTCGATGTGCCGGACAGCCCTGAGGCCTATTTCCAGGAGGCGGGAAGGGGAGGACGTGACGGAAAACGCTCCTTTGCGGCGCTCTTGTGGAACAGCACAGATGTCAAGCGCCTGCGCCAGATCGCCACTGTCTCGTTTCCTTCGCTGGAATATATAGAAGATATATATCATAAGGTGCATATGTTCTATGAGATTCCTTATGACACGGGCGCCGGACGCCAGCTCAAGTTTGATCTGGATGAGTTCTGCCGCCATTTCAAGTTGCAGCGTGCCTCTGCATATCATGCGATAGTCTATCTCGAAAGGACAGGCCACTGGACCCTTTCGGAGGATGTCGACATGTCGACCAAGGTGCAGGTGCGTGTGGACAGGAACGAGCTTTATGACGTGCAGTTCCCGGAGCCGAAGATGGCAACTCTTGTAGAACTCCTCATGAGGAAATATACCGGCCTGTTCTCATATCCGGTGCAGATCGACGAGGACTATCTTGCTTCCCGCATCGGTGTGCAGGTTTCGGCGCTGAGGCAGCTGCTCTACAAGCTTTCGCTAGAACATATAATAAAGTATATACCGTCCGATCATGCGACGGTGCTCTTCCTGCATCATGACCGTCTCCGTCCGAAGAACGTGAATATGGATCCTGAGCGTTATGCCCTTCTGAAGTCCTCCAGCATGGAGCGCATGCAGAAGATGATAGACTATATCTCGGAGGAGGATACCTGCCGCAGTGCCTATCTGCTGGAATACTTCGGCCAGACGGGGTCGGCTGATTGCGGAACCTGCGATGTCTGTCGTGGCAGGGGTGCTGCTGGCGCTGGTTCTCAGGATGGCAGACGTCTGACTGAGGAGGAACTGGCGGCGGAGATCATTGATTTCGTGAATGTGCGCATGAACGGCAGATATAGCCTGGATGACTTCAAGCGCCGTTTCCCTCTATATGACCAGGATGCCGCACTGACCCTTCTTCGCTCCCTGATCGACCGCGGCGACGTACCTTCTCCTGAAATCTGATGCAACCCTATCTTGGGATCAATGGAAAAGGCTAGTTGGTAAAATCATTCGCTGGATCGACAGGCGCTGTTTTGTTCAAAAGTCTGCCTGATGGTGCCGTTTTAGGTGCCAAAAGCATGATATTCAGGACCGACAGGCAAAGTTTTGGCTGAAAAGCTGCCTGTCGGTGCCTTTTGTCCGCGTAAACTGCAAAACAACCGGGATTTTTCGTTGATCCGAACAGGGGTGGGATGGAATTATATCGAATTGAGGTGAGGTATAACGAAAATGAGCAGCCATTTCTGACTGCTCCTGGTAGTCGGTAGGGGAATCGAACCCCTATTGCAAGATTGAGAATCTTGAGTACTAACCGTTATACGAACCGACCGTTTTGTCGTTTGGGATTGCAAAGGTAGGCATTTTTTCTTTACTTCCAAATTTTTTTGACTTTTCTGCGATTTTTTCAGCGAAATCTCCCTTGAAAGCTATTTCAGGAACACAAAGAACACAGCCATGATCAGGCAGAAGAAGGCTGCGATGTGGTTCCACTGGAGAGCCTGACCCTTGAACATGAACGTCGCCATGAGTGTGAACACTGTCAGGGAGATGACTTCCTGGATCACCTTGAGCTGCATGAGGCTGAAGGGACCGCCGTTCTCGATGAATCCGATCCTGTTGGCGGGGACCTGGGCGCAGTACTCGAAGAAGGCCACTCCCCACGAGAAGAGGATGATCAGGATCAGGGGCCAGCTTGAGGATATCTTCATCTCCTGGAGCTTCAGGTGTCCGTACCATGCGAATGTCATGAATACGTTGGATGTTATAAGTAGCAGGATTGTCCAGATTGCTTTCATCTTGTCTTTGATTTTTGGGTCTGCAAAAGTAATATATAATTTGTAATTGCAATGATAAAACTTTACTTTTGCATGCTTTTAAAATTAGAATGTTATGACACTGATCAAATCCATTTCAGGTATCCGCGGAACAATAGGCGGTGCTCCCGGTGAGGGACTTTCTCCAATCGATATAGTCAAGTTTACATACGCATATTGCGAGAAGATGAAGGAACGCCGTCCGAAGCCGACTGATGAGAGATACAAGGTGGTCGTGGGTAAGGATGCGCGTCTTTCCGGCGATATGGTCGAGCAGCTCGTGTGCGGAACCCTTGTCGCTTGCGGGGTGGACGTCGTGAAGGCGGGATTCGCTTCGACTCCGACGACTGAAATGGCCGTGGTGTTCGAGGAGGCTGACGGAGGAATCATTCTGACCGCTTCGCATAATCCTAAGCAGTGGAATGCGCTCAAACTCCTTAATGAGAAGGGCGAGTTCCTCAATGCCCAGGAGGGTGCTGCGATCCTTGAATGCGCTGAGGCTGAGGATTTCCATTTCGCTGACGTGGATTCTCTCGGAGACATGGAGGAGAAGGATTTTACTGACGCGCATCTGGATGCTGTCCTTGCTTTGCCGGCAGTTGATGCTGAGGCTGTACGCAAGGCCGGATTCAAGGTGGCTCTTGATGCCGTGAACTCTGTGGGCGGCATCATCATGCCTCGCCTTCTCCAGCGTCTGGGTGTCGAGTGCATCTGCGTGAACTGTGAGCCGACAGGTCAGTTCGCCCATAATCCGGAGCCGCTTCCGGCAAACCTTGTGGAACTTTGCGAGGCAGTTGTGGCCAATAAGGCGGATCTGGGAATTTCAGTTGACCCTGATGTTGACCGTCTTGCTCTCATCTGTGAGGATGGACAGCCGTTCGGTGAGGAATATACTCTGGTGAGCGTGGCTGACTACCTCCTTTCAAGAGTGTACAATGAGGCGCTTGAGACAGGAAAGTCAATGGAGGAGATTGCTGCACCATATGCGATGACGACATCTTCTAACCTGTCTTCATCAAGGGCTTTACGTGATGTGACCGAACAGTATGGCGGCGAGTATTTTGCGGCTGCCGTGGGTGAGGTGAACGTGACTACAAAGATGAAGGAGTGCGGTTGTCTTATAGGTGGTGAGGGTAACGGAGGCGTGATATATCCGGCCCTTCATTATGGACGCGACGCGATGGTCGGTGTGGCACTGTTCCTGACTAACCTTGCCTACAAGAAGATGAAGGTGTCCGAACTCCGCGCGTCATATCCTGAGTACGTGATTGCAAAGAACAAGATAGAACTTTCTGACAAGGGCCTGATCGATAGGATCCTGGACAAGGTCAAGGAGGTATATGCTGCCGAGGACATCAACACCATCGATGGAGTGAAGATCTCTTTTGAGAGCCGCAAGGAGTGGGTGCATCTGCGTCGCTCGAACACCGAGCCTATCATAAGAATCTATGCGGAAGCCGCTACCAAGGAGGCAGCAGACGCTCTGGCTCAGCAGATCATTGATATAGCTAATTCGATAATTCAGTAAAATGGATGTTTTGCTCTGAATGATAGTTTGTTATGATATTCGGAGCAAGATGAAGGGGTTTTATGTTTTCATTCAGAACGACATCATTGGAGGAGCAGCTGGACAAGGGTCTTCAGGAAGGCCGTGTCGGCTGCTTCTGCACTCAGAACTGCTGGGACACCGAGCGTGGGAGATATATGTATGATATCTTCCATGAGCGCGGCAATCTGGCAATCATTTTCTCACCTCGCGACACCGAGCTCACGCCGCTTACGAACCATATTGAATTCAATAAGGAAGACCTTATGGAACTAAATGCGGTAGTGGTTGAGATTCAGGATGTTGGAGCACGTTACTTCAACTATACTAAAGATGTGTTCCGCCTGATGGATGCACTCAAGGAGATGAAGGATGAGGCGCCGTCCCTGTATATAGTCGATCATATCAATCCGGCCGGCAGGGTGGTTGAAGGTACGATGCCTGCAGCGGAGGTTGAGGCTTACGTTCCTAAGGTCGCTCATCGTCACGGACTTACGCTCGGAGAATTGGCTAATCTCTACTATCATGAGATAGGAGCAAAGTTTGCCCTGCATGTGATTTCGGCGCTTGCTACGGATTCCAACAAGCATCTGATGCCGTGGACCATAGCTCCGGCTTCGGATATCCCCGGACTGTTCACCTGTGACCTTTACAGCGGCGGCGGATTGTGGAACAATACCAATATTTCCCCGGCGATCGGCACTGCGAGGCCATATGAGTATATAGGTGCGCCGTATGTCAAGACTGCGGCCGGCGAGGCTGTTCCTGCTGCAGAAGGTGTGCTCATGCGCCCTTGTTCGTTCACTCCGTCATGCGGAAGGTATGAGGGCAAGAAGTGCTTCGGCTATCAGATCATGCTGGAGCCGGGAGTGGAGTATCATTCTCTGATCCACACTCTGCAACTTATAAGGTACTTCAAGGAGAGGTATCAGGAGTTCCGTCTTGAGGAAGGGTTTGAGGCAAAACTGTCCGATCCGGTCCTGATGGACTATATAAACGGCAAGGTGAGCCTGGAGGAAATGCGGGAGCATGTGAAGGTGGAGGAGCAGAAATGGATCCGCAAGGCGAAGAAGTTCTCGCTTTATGACGACCAGCCTTATCGCATGAAGTAGTGCCGGGCTCGGAATCTGGAGAGAAATATTTTGGGAAAGGGTTGCAGATTGAAGAAAAATAATTATCTTTGCGCCGCAAAATTAGTTAACTAAATTTTTATAACGCTATGAAAAAAGGTATACATCCCGAAACCTACCGTCTTGTAGCTTTCAAGGATATGTCAAACGATGAGGTCTTCATCACACGCTCTTGCGCTAACACAAAGGAGACCATCGAAATCGAGGGTGTTGAGTACCCTGTGGTTAAGCTTGAGATCTCGAACACATCTCACCCATTCTACACTGGTAAGATGAAGCTCGTCGATACAGCTGGTCGCGTTGACAAGTTCTATCAGAGATACGCAAAGAAGAAGTAATTCTTCCAAGACATATGGTACAAAAACGGCTCGCAGGATACTGCGGGTCGTTTTTATGCCTTGAACTCAATTGGAAGACCAGTCACGGGGTGTGTGAATGCAATCTCATTGGCGTGGAGACAGAGACGTATGTGAGTGCAGTCAGAGGCATTGACCGTGTGAGCGCCGTAGAGGAGGTCGCCAACAATCGGGTGTCCAAGACCGAGGTGGTGGGCTGCATGGACTCGGAGCTGGTGGGTACGGCCGGTGACAGGATGGAAGAGGACTTCTGTCGTGCTGTCCGGGTTTACGCTGAGGACTTCGTATTCGGTGAGAGCCGGTTTTCCCTGAGCCATGTCCACCTTCTGGCGCGGACGTTCGTCGTAGTCTGGGGCAAGCGGCAGGCTTATGCTTCCCGTCGTGCCTGGCTTCAACGTGAACTTTCCGGGGCAGAGCACGGCTCTGTATGTCTTTCTGACAGAGTGTCCCTCGAATTGCCTGCGAAGATTCACTGCTGCCTCGCCAGTCTTTGCGAACAGGAGCAGGCCTGATGTGTCCATGTCAAGACGGTGGACTGCGTGAATCCCGTGTGCCCCTAAGGCACGTTTCTGAAGCCATTCCTGAGCGGATTGCCGGCCGTCCAGTCCCGGTACAGAAGGCATCCCCGAAGGCTTATCTATAACTATAATTGCCTCATCTTCAAATATTATGCGTGGGTGACCTGAAGTGTCACCTGTATTCGATTCCGGACGCTCACCGACTTCTTCCAGTTCCAGTCCTTTGAGCATATATTCAAGTAACGGCCCGCATTTGCTGGTGCACGAAGGATAGAAGTGCCCTGCAGTGCGCACGGCTGTGTCAGGGGACTTCCCGTACCAGAATTCGCCCATTGCAACCGGCCGGAGCCCATGTCTGAATGCATAGTCCAGAAGTTTAGGGGCAGCGCAGTCTCCTGTACCTCCCGGCGGAATGAGTCCGTCCGCTGCAAAGATGTCCAGAATCGAACTCTCTTCGCCGAGTGCGTTCATAACCCTGTATTGGCTGAATATCCATTTCTGCAGTTCCTCGGACATGCCTGCGCGCTGCTGCTTCATGACCCTGATCTTCTCGTCAAGTTCATTGACTTCAGCCTCCAGAGGCCCGATGATCTCCTTCCATCTGTCCTTGGCGCGTTTGTATTCAGCATTTTCGTGCTGACTCTCGCGCACGAATCTTTCTCTGTACACCAGAGTCTCACGGCCATCAGCGTCCCATCCCTTCAGTATTAGTTGCCTTTCTTTCTTCAGTCTGGACTTCCTTATCTGAAGTGCGGTGATCTCCCTGTCGCGGTCTGCCTTTCTGAGTTCAAGGTTCATCCGCTTGACCCCCACGTCGCTCGTCACTGACGAAATCTTTTCGTTCAGTGCGGAAATCTCGGCTTCCCGTTCCTTGAAATATCCCGACGGATCCAGAAGATCGTAGATTGGCGGCACGAATCCTTCCACTGTGCTCTGTCCGCCGACAGAGCCGGAAAACGCTGCCAAAAAGCAGTGTTGACCATTTTCCTGATTACTGCTCACTCCATTCCCGGCGTCCGGACGAGGTTCAGGGCAGGGGATGGTGCAACATCTGTTTCCCGAAGTTCCTCTGCACACCAGCACCCCCAGCATCTTCCCTTCAGAAAATCCCCGGCACACCGCTTCAGACAGCATGCCGCCGGAAATCATACGGTCGAGCCGCTCCATGACGACTCCTGCCGCTCTCCTCACAAGTGGATGCGGCTCGTATCTGAACGGGTTTGTGAAAGGCTGGTTCAAATCCTGACGTTGTTAAGGATGTATTCCCTGCAGAACTCACTGAGCCCGCATTCCTGACATGTTGGCTTACGCGCCGTGCATACGTACCTTCCGTGAAGGATGAGCCAGTGGTGGGCCTTTCCGCGAAGTTCAGGGGCAAATCCTGTCGTGAGGTCTCGTTCCACGGCCTCGACTGTGCCACCATCCGAAAGTCCGATTCTGCGCGAAACCCTGAACACGTGGGTGTCCACGGCGATGACAGGCTTGTCGTATATGACTGATGCTATGACGTTTGCGGTCTTGTGTCCCACTCCTGGCAAGGTCTCCAGTTCTTGTATTTCAGAAGGAACCTCGCCTCCGAAATCAGAGACAAGCCTGAAAGCCATTCCGATCAGGTGGCGTGCCTTGTTGTTTGGGAACGATATGGATTTTATAAGTCCGTACACTTCTTCAAACGAGGCGGCTGCCAGGTCGGCAGGCTCCGGGAAGCGTGCGAATATCTGCGGTGTGTGCATATTCACCCTCTTGTCTGTGCACTGGGCCGAAAGGATGACGGCTATCAGAAGGTGGAAAGGAGAGTCGTAGTGAAGTTCGGTCTCGGCAGTCTCCATATTTGCCGAGAACCATTCCGTCACTTTGTGGAAGAGGTCTGCCGTGCTCATCAGATGGTAAGCTCAAGGTCTATGACGTCTTCTTCCTTCTGCTCGATGCAGGTCTCGTCGCGGCACACCATCACGCGCCCTGGATATTTTTCGAAGATCTGCCTGTTGTGGGTCACCATGACTATTGCAGTGCCCTTTTCGCGGTTGATTCCGGTGAGAAGCTTCATGATGCCGTCTGCGGTCTCGTTGTCGAGGTTTCCCGTAGGCTCATCTGCGATAATTACCTGAGGGTCATTGAGAAGCGAACGCGCGATCGCAATTCTCTGCTGCTCGCCTCCGGAAAGCTGGTGTGGCATCTTGTGGGCCTTTCTTTCCATTCCCACCGCCTCAAGGACGGTCTTGATGCGTGCCTGCATCTCGGCCTCGGCCTTCCATCCGGTTGCGCGGAGCACGAAGAGAAGGTTCTCCTCCACGCTCCTGTCCATCAGCAGCTGAAAGTCCTGGAACACCACTCCCATCTTGCGTCTGAGGTACGGAATGTCCTTCTCGCGGATGTCCACCAGGTCATAGCCGCAAGAGTGTCCGCTGCCCTTGCAGAGAGGGTTCTCCGCTATGATGGTCCTTATGATTGAGGTCTTTCCGGTTCCGACTTTTCCGACTATATAGACGAAGTCTCCGGGATATACGTCCATGTCCAGACCATATATGACCGTAGCCTCACCGTTGATGATGTCGGCACCCTTGAATGAAATGATGGGATTCCTGTCTTCCATGTGCAAAAATTAAGTTTCAAACATACAAATATAGTGGAAAAATGGTTAAATTTGCCACTTTGGTCGTAAACTGAATGAATAAGATGATATATAGACGTTTATTGTTGGTTCTCGCGGTCCTTTTCATGGATTTCCTTGCTCTCGTTTCTGCTCAGGAATCAAGGCATTTCAGGGATGCCGTGAGACTCTATGACTATGGCATGTACAGCCGTTCAAGGCTTTATTTCGATGAGGCGGAAGAGAAGATGATCTCCTCTGATCCTCAAGGATATGAGGTGCTCTGTGATGTGAGACAGCAGGTCCCAGGCTATGAAAGGGATATGGACAGTTTCATTGCTGACAATCCACAGTCATCGCTTATTCCGCACATCAGATATGCGCATGCCCTGAATCTCTTTGATTCTCAGGATTATACCTCGTCCGAGAAACTGATGGCTCAGATCAATGTGAAGCATCTGCCGAAGTCTCAGAGGACGGAATTCCTCTTCAAGAAGGCCTATTGCGCGATGGAGAACGGCAACATGCATTCGGCTCAGGAAGGATTCAGGCAGGTCGAGGGGATGAAGATGTCCGACTACACCGCCCCTTCGCGCTATGCGATCGGCTACATCAGTTACGACCTCAAGAACTTCGAGGAGGCGATAGGCTGGTTTGAGAAGGCTTCAAAGGATGCCAGGTTTGCCGATGTCTCGGAATATTACATCATGGAGTGCCGCTTCATGCTCGGCGACCATAAGTACGTGACTGCTCACGGTGACGACCTCTACGGCAGGATCCCTCAGGAGCGCCGCCCTCATCTGGCCAGAATAATCTCCGAGTCATGGCTCGTCCTCGGAGATGCTGAGCAGGCACGCAAGTATATGGAACTCAATACGATGGAAGGAGGACAGCCAGCGGGAAGGGCTGACTGGTTCTACCGAGGTTCCGTCCTGTATGCCGTCAAGGACTACAAGGGCGCGATAGACAATTTCAGCATGATGGGTGAGCGCAGGGACTCGATAGGGCAGATCGCCAGTTACCAACTCGGTTACAGTTACATCCAGACCAGGAACAAGGTGGCTGCTCTCGATGCATTCCGCGAGGCCTCAGCCCTGGAATATGATGAGGATATTGCAGAGGATGCATATTTCAACTATGCAAAACTCGCCTTCGACCTTAACAGCGATTCTTCTGTCTTTCAGGACTATCTCAGGAAATACTCCGACCTGGACAAAGGGGAGAGGATATACGGCTATATGGCAGTCGCAGCCCTTCATAACCGCGATTATGCCGGTGCGGTCGAGGCCTATGACAAGATAGACTATCTGGACGGCGACATGAAGACCAACTACATGAAGGCCAATTATCTGAGGGCTGAGCAGTTGATTTCCAGAGGCTCGTACAGAAAGGCCGTGCCTTGCCTCAAGGCTGCCGCCTACTATTCGGAGAGGAACACCCGCTTCAATCAACTGTCCCGTTTCTGGCTTGCGGAATCCTATTACAGGAACGACCAGTATCCGGAGGCAAGGGAGGTCTTCACTGACCTTTACAACACTTCCGCACTTTACGGCATGTCGGAATCCACTCTGATTTCCTATAATATAGCATACTGCCACTACAAGAAGGCAGAATATGTTGCGGCAGAAAAATGGTTTGCAGAGTATCTTTCCGGCAATTCGGTCAGATACCGCAAGGATGCCCTCGAAAGGAAGGCTGACTGTCATTTCATGGAGAAGGACTACAAGGATGCCTGCGAGACTTATGACCTCGTCCTGAGGGACTATTTCGATGTGAATGACATATATCCGTATTATCAGTCTGCGGTTTCCTATGGCTTGCGCAAGGATCCTGAGAAGAAGATTTCCCTTCTGGCAAATGTGCTGGAGGCTTCTCCTGAGGCTGATTTCTATGCTGAGGCCATGTATGAACTTGGACGCTCATATGCTGTGAAGGAGGATGACGAGAACGCCTTCATGTGCTTCAACAGGATTGCTGAGTCGGTCAAGGACAGCACCTTCGTGGCAAAGGCATATATCGAGATGGGTTCGATCTCGCGCAATCAGTCGCAGTTCAACGAGGCGCTCGGCTACTATAAGACTGTGGTGGAGCAGATGCCTCTGTCCGGATATGCCGAGGATGCCCTGGCTGCGATAGAGTCGATTTATCAGACACGTAACGAGCCGGAGGAGTATATAGCATATATCGAGACCATCGGCAAGGGCGCGACCAAGACCGCTGACGAGAAGGAGACCATGATCTTCAACTCTGCCGAGCAGATATTCCTGTCGGAGAACTATCAGAAGGCCCTTGTTGCGCTCCAGTCATATATGGAGAAGTATCCTGACGGACAGTATTCGTATAAGGCTGACTTCTATATGGCAGAATCGTACAAGAGTCTCGGCAAGTTGGAGCAGGCATGCGACAGTTATAGAAAGGTCATTTCCGACGGACAGGGATCGTTTGTGGAACTTTCGATGCTGAACTTCGCCAATATTTCATATAAACTCGAACGCTGGGAAGAGGCCTACGGCGGATATTCTTCGCTCCGTTCTGCCGCCCTTCTTGAGAACAATGCCTTTGCAGCCCGGAAGGGAATGATGCGTTCGGCATACAGGGGACACGACTGGAAGAATGCTATATCTGATGCGGACAGCCTTCTGACTGATTCCCGTTCGGATGCTGATCTGAAGATGGAGGCCGAATATGTGAAGGCCAAGTCCTATCTTGCGACAAGCCGCAGAAATGAGGCGTATGAGATTCTCGAAAGACTTGCCACGGATCTTAACAGTTCATATGGAGCAGAGGCTGCCTATATGGTCATCGTCGACAGGTATGACAAGGGTGAGTTTGACAAGGTCGAAGAGAAGGTCTATGACTTTGCTGATGCGGGATCTTCCCAGACCTACTGGCTGGCAAGGAGTTTTGTGGTTCTCGGCGACTCTTTTGTGGAGCGAGGAGAGTTGAAACAGGCCAAGGCTACCTTCGAAAGCGTGCGTGACGGCTATACTGCGCAGTCTGAAGATGATGATGTGCTTGAAAATATAAACCTCAGACTTTCTAAGTTGGAAGAACTTATGAATGAGGCTATTTAATAAGATTGTTACAAATGGGAAACAAATATGTTATACTGGCGTTTTCGGCCGTTTTGACCTTGCCTTCGTTCCTTGGCGCACAGAATCTCGATCCTACAGTCGAGGTGACTCGCGAATACGAGGGAAAACTGATGGAAACTCATAAGCCGTCCCTCGAAATGGCGGTTCCGGATTCGGTGATGCACTTTGCTCTTGACTTCGATTATTCGGTTTTCGAGAATCCGTACAAGGGCTCATATGACTTCAATCCTTACCTTCTTTCGATGCGTCCGTCTTCGACCGATATGGGGGAGAAGAATATTTATCTGCGGGCAGGTATCGGATATCAGCTCAAGCCTGAGGTGGATTTCGTGTGGTCGCCAGGGTTCAGGAACAAGGGGTTCAACATGGATGTGTATGCCCTCCACAGGTCTTTCCTTGGTAATTACTGGAATATCCTGCCTGTTGAGGCTTCGGATGGGGAAGTAGTGCTTCAGCGCAAGGGTAATGATGAGGACGAGAAGACCTGGGCAGGCATTGACATGCTGACAAGGGCGGGAGTTGACTGCCGGTATGATGCAGCAGTCTATGCTATGGATTTCGGTGCCGGGTATTACGGGCTTTATCAGAAAGACCGTGCCTGGAAGAGAGGGTATAATGCTCTGGATCTGAGGCTGGGCTTTGCTACCAAGCCGGAGACCGTTCGTAGCACTGTCTATGATGTAAGGGCTGCTTACAGGTTCGGCCAGGATCGTCTCAATGGGACTGCCGGTCTTTCGGAGCATATATTCGATTTCGATATGGCGTTCGGCCCTGTGCTGACCGGAGTCCACAGGCTCAGATTCGATATTGGCGTGGATATGGCTTCATATTCCAAGACCTTTGTTTCTGCTATAGGAGAGGTGTCTGTGGTGCCGCGTTATGTGTTCGGCAAGGACCGTCTTCATCTGGATGTGGGGCTGCGTCTTGCCAAACTGATCCGTTCCAAGGAAATGAGCGGTATGTTTTCTGCTAAGGAACAGATCGTTTATCCTGATGTTACTTTCTCATATGCCCTGCTGCCTGAGTCACTGAAGTTCTATCTGGCTGCAAAGGGAGGAAATACGATAGACACATATTCTTCCATAATCGAAAGGAATCATCACGTTACATATGCATGTACGCCTGCTCTGCTTGACTGCACGGTGGAAAGGGTAAGGACCTATGCCGGCTTTGACGGACGCATATCATCCGTTTTCAGTTACAATGTCAAGGGAGGATATGTGTATTACGGCAATGCGATGCTTGATGCAGTTGTGCTGGATGCCGTGCCTTATGCTTCTGTTCGCTATGCTCCGTATCAGAAATGGTTTGTCGCTCTGGACTGTCTCCTCAAGACAGAGAGGATACGTCTGGACGGATCGGTCTCATATGACCGTGCGTGGGGAGATGTCTTCGATGCGGGATATGTAGGGGTGGCAGTGCTGAAGCCTGCTGCGCTGACCGGAGATGTGTCGTTTGAATATAACTGGAACAGAAGGGTGTCTGCTGGTGTGGACTGCTCGTTTGCAACAGCCCGCAAAGGCGGATACGGGCTGTCTGGAACAGACTCTGACCCGGTTCCTGTTTACAGTCTGAACGTTCCCGGATATGCCGATCTGGGATTCTTTGCCGAGTATGCTACCGCAAGGGGACTGGCGTTCTGGGTGCGCGCCGGAAACCTCTTGAATATGACTGTTCAGAGAAATCCTCTTTATGCTGAAAGAGGTGTCAATTTTACCCTTGGAATCTGCTTAAGTTTGTAATATTTTTACTATATTTGTCCGTTTATTTGTGACAATAAAAGTAAAGATATCATAATGAGCGAAGAAGTAATCAACAGCACTTCTGCGGAGCAGTACTCCGCGAACAGTATCCAGGTTCTGGAAGGCCTTGAGGCCGTAAGGAAAAGACCATCGATGTATATTGGAGACGTTGGCGAAAGAGGTCTCCATCATCTTGTTTATGAAGTTGTGGACAACAGTATCGACGAGGCGCTTGCCGGATACTGTACCCATATTGATGTGACAATCAACGAAGACAATTCGATAACCGTAAAGGATAACGGTCGTGGTATCCCGACAGGAATGCACGAGAAGGAGAACCGTTCGGCTCTCGAAGTCGTTCTCACCGTGCTTCATGCCGGCGGTAAGTTCAGCAAGGACAGTTACAAGGTGTCCGGAGGTCTCCACGGAGTGGGTGTGTCCTGCGTGAACGCCCTTTCTGATTATCTCAAGGCTGAAATTCACCGTGAAGGAAAGATCTTCGTGCAGGAATACTCTCAGGGTAAGCCTTACAAGCCGGTTGAGGTTGTGGGCGCGGCTGAGGACACAGGTACATTAGTGACCTTCCATCCGGATCCTGAGATCTTCCAGGTGACCACTGTCTATAAGTACGACACCCTTGCAGCCCGTCTTCGCGAACTGGCTTATCTTAACAAGGGTATCCACCTGACCCTCACTGACAAGCGTAACCTCGTGAACGATGTGGACGAGAACGGAAACGAACTTGAGACACAGCACTACAGAAGCGATGTCTTCTATTCGAAGGAGGGCCTTCGTGAGTTCGTGGAGTATCTTGATGGCGGCGCTGAGAAGCTTATCGAGACGCCGATCTACCTTGAAACAGACAAGATCATCCCTATCGAGATCGCTCTTCAGTACAACACAAGTTATACAGAGAAGATCTACTCATACGTAAACAATATCAACACAATAGAGGGTGGTACCCACCTTCAGGGCTTCAAGATGGGTCTTACAAGGACCTTGAAGAACTATGCCGACAAGGCCGGCATGCTTGCGAAGTTGAAGTTCGACCTCGCTGCCGATGACTTCCGCGAGGGTCTGACCGCTGTGGTTTCCGTGAAGGTTGCTGAGCCTCAGTTCGAGGGACAGACAAAGACCAAGCTTGGAAACGGTGAGGTGGTTTCTGCCGTATCACAGGCTACTGCCGCTGCTCTTGAACTCTACCTTGAGGAGAATCCTAAGGAGGCCAAGATGATCGTCGATAAGGTGATTCTCGCTGCAACTGCGCGTCATGCTGCACGCAAGGCACGCGAGATGGTGCAGAGAAAGACAGTCATGTCAGGTGCCGGAATGCCGGGCAAGCTTGCGGACTGCTCTTCACGCGATCCTGAGGTCTGCGAACTCTTCCTCGTCGAGGGAGACTCTGCGGGCGGTACAGCAAAGCAGGGACGTGACCGTATGACTCAGGCCATCCTTCCGCTCCGAGGTAAGATCCTCAATGT
>CAZMNZ010000043.1:0-15315 GCA_964567765.1 uncultured Muribaculaceae bacterium | reverse complement strand
GTCAGGGTGACGGAGCTGACATGGCTCTCATCGAGCTCGTTGACTTCAACGAGGCAGCTCTCGCAACTGCTCCTAAGAAGGCAAAGAAGACTACTCGTCGTAGCTCAAAGAAGGCTGTTGAGGCTGCACCTGCAGTTGAGGCTCCTGCAGCAGAGGTTGAAACTCCAGCTGCTGAGTAATCAGAACAGTCGCGGCCCGCAACCGCACTTCATAAGATCCGGATTCCAGAAATGGTCTCCGGATTTTTTTGTTTTTTGGGGAGGGTTTTGTATCTTTGCCGCGACTATCACGCAGATTAATGGCACAGAATAGACATATAAGATTAGCCGCAGCTCCATCTCTGTCTCACGCAAGGGGGGGGTAGGATTACTTAATCAAGATAATGACGAATGGCGCGACAACGATCGGTAACGGTCGGTGTCGCGCCATTCGTATGTTCTGAAGTTGAAATCATAAACAAATAAGCTACCAATAAATGAAACAGACAAAAGAATTCAAGAGGAGATACGACTCTCCCACTTGTATGGCTGTCAGCATCCTGTCTGAAGGATCGCTGCTCGCAGCCTCTTTAGATCCGGGTTTTGACACTCAGGATTATGTTATAAAGGATGATTCTAACAACTGGATTTAAAAAGAGATGACTATGAAGAAGATTAATATCATTTTAGGCGTTATGGCGTTGACTGCCGTGATGTTCTCTTGTGCAAAAGAGGTGCCCCAGAATCCGAATGAGGATGTCAATGTGGAGGAGTCGGTGGATGAAAACGAGTCAGAGGGTTCGAATCCTGCCGGTCTTTATGGATTTGCAGCTCATGGCGAGGCGTTGACCAAGGTCTCTATCTCTGAAGACGGAGCTACCGAGTGGGAAGATGGTGATGTCGCACTGGTATATGACCCTGCTACGGGAAATTCTGCGGAATTCGTTTACTCGGTTGAAAGCGAAATGTTCGAATCAGAGCAGCCGGTGAAGGGTGAGGCTCTCCAGTTCTACTACCCTGCGGAATATTTTTCAGTCGGCGATGATGCAGTTGCTCTCGCTGTTCCGCTATCCGTTACTGCAGAAGACGCAGAATATTATGGATATAAGAGTCCTATGAAGGGAACTCTCAAGTCGGGTAGGCTTGCGGATAAAACTGCTTTCGTGGAGTTTTTCAATGAAGGTGCCATCCTTCGTGTGAACCTCACAGGAATGGGATTAAAGGGCGAGACGGTGACATCTGTCGTTCTGTCAAACGGTGAGACTTCAGTGACAGTGGACTGCGCAGATCATGACATCGCGCTCACTTCGGAAAAGGCAGCCAGCGTTCATTTCTACATGCCTGCCGAGGTTGAGTCCGCTCTTGCCGTGAAGGTGAATTACGCAAAGGCCGACTGGGAATCAGCCCCTTACACACAAATTTCCCGTAAGGATGTCCTCACTCCCGAGCGCTCATGCCTCTACGAGCTGAATATGACAGCAGGTCATTTCTCAGGCGGAGACGGAACTGCCGAGAACCCTTATCTGATAGCGACTGCCGACGACTTCAAGGCAATCTCTGCCGCTGTCGCTTCCACAGATGCAGAGTGGGGTTATAACGAGACAGCTGCCGGTACATTCTTTGGCTCAGCAGGCGTTCATTATCAGCAGACTGCAGACATCAACTTTGGCGAAGGCGGTGAGAAGGGAGACCTTTCTTCTTCTATGATTGGATCGTCTGCCCATGCATTCAAAGGCTCATATAATGGGAAAAGCGGTGAGAATCAGTACTCTATATCGAACTTCTCGATTTCTGCTGCAGATGTGCAATATGTAGGACTCTTTGCATATTGCAGCGGTGCAACCATCAGCAATATCAAGATTGTCGGAGCATCTGTAGTCGGTAAGACACATGTAGGTATTGTCATAGGACGTACGGATGCTTCATCTATATCTGGCTGTGAGGTCGCTGCTGACTGTTCGGTGGAGGGAAAGGAAGGTGCTGTTGCAGGTATTGCAGGCAGTGCTTATACTGAGACTGCCATTACCAATTGTATAAACAGAGCCAGCTCGACTAACGGAGAAGGTACTGGTACAAATATCGCAGGAATCGTCGGGTATACAGCGAGTGCTGCACTCCAGAATGTACAAAATTATGGAACCGTCACCGGAGATAATCAGGTGGGTGGAATTACCGGACGACTTGCTAACGGAACCATCTCCGACTCTCATAATAAGGGAACATTAAGTGGTGTTGCTTATGTAGGAGGAATCACAGGTGTCCAAAATGCCGGAGTTATACAGGCGTGTACTTCAAAGGCTGGTATTACAAGTACTGAAGATTACGCAGCAGGTATAGTCGGTTACATGCATCAAGGAGTTGTAAACAATTGCTATACAAAGGGTAATATCTCTGGGCGAGCGTATGTGGCTGGTTTGGTCGGATATGCTTATTCTGATCAAGGTAGAGTGGCTGTGTTGAATTCTCTTGCTAATGCATCTGTGACGGCTTCTCAAGGTGAAAATTCTCACTCCGGCGGTGTTATCGGACGTATTTCTGGTTCTGGAGATGGTACGGATAATAGATATCTTATTACTGTGACAAACTGTGTGGGAATGGATGTTGCGGTGCACGAAACCAATACAGAAGATTGTACCCGTTTCGGTGCTTTTACCGGATTTATAAATTCAGCCAATAATAATGATAGCGCTATCAAGAAAGTAAGGGTGTATAACAACTATACGATGGTTTCTGATGAAAACTTCTCTGTGGCATGTGCAACAGCATCAAACTATGGCGGATTTGTTGGCTATTTCCAGAGGGGACAGATTGGAGAATGTTATTATCTGAACTCGGCAACCAACGTAAAGGTAGACAGCAACGACAACTATGTGAATGTGACGAAACTGGCTTCAGAAAATATAAACGGTAACACTGAAGTATCTCTGACATGTCGCAAAGGAGACTATACAGGCGATTTCTGCGGATTGCTGGACACGGGAAAATTTGGCAACCAGACAGTTGAGGATGTTGAATATACCATCTCAGATTGGACGACATCTGTGACATCCTACCCTCTTCCTTCATCGCTAGTGGCTCTGGGAGAGGAGTATTATAAATAACTGAAAACAAAGAAGTTTTCTCTAATGTGGCGGGTTCTTTCGGGGAAACCCGCCACATCAAGGGAAATGTAATGGCATAATGCAAATGAAAAAGGTGTTACTGATACTCTATGCGGCGGTGGTACTGCTTGCAGGATGTGAAAAGAAACCGAAATATTATCCTACATATAAGGATATGACCCCTCCTCTACGTATCCTGTCCTGGAACATCCAGAACGGAATGTGGTCGGATCAGGCAGACAACTATAATGATTTCGTGGAGTGGGTCAAGTCATACGATCCAGACATCTGCATCTGGTGTGAGGCCCAGCCTATTTATCAAGACAACACCAATTCCTATCTTCCGCAGAGCGAAAGAGGAAAGGCCGGTCTCGAGAAGTTGTGGAACAATGTCGCGCCACGCTACGGTCATGAATACTGGGAGCACGGAGGCTTGAGGGATGACTATCCTCAGGTTGTGACCTCTAAATATCCGATTAACGTAATAAGCCAGATGAAGGGACCTGCTGATTCTGTGATAACGCATGGTGCGGGATTCTTCAGCATCGACGTTCCTGTGAAGAGGAAGGATGACACGGTCGACACTACGATGATAAGGATCGTCACCCTCCATACCTATCCTTTCCACTATGCACCGGGTACAAGCGAGTATCTGGCCAATGGCGAGAAGAAGACGGCAGCAAACTGCTCGGAAGGTCATGCCCGCAGGCTCAAGGAGGTCGAGTATATCTGCAACCACACGATCCGCAAAGCTGAGGATCCGGATACCGAGTGCTGGATCATGGCGGGTGACTTCAACTCACAGTCACCTCTTGACAAGGATTATGATGATGGCGACATGAGGCTGTGGGTGCATGAATATGTCCTCAGCAACACTCCTTATGTGGATGTGATAAGGGAGAAATATCCTACGACCACCCTCACCAGTACAAGCAGTTCGTCCAACAGGGTCGACTTCGTATATATGTCTCCGGCCATGATGAAGGATGTTCCGTACGCGGACATAATCAATGACTACTTCACCTTTATGGTCGATTCCGGAGTGGATAAGTTCAAGCATCCGTCTGACCATCTTCCGGTATATGTTCATGTGAGATTGTAGACAATATGAAAAAGCTAACCTATATTCTTTTATGCATCCTGGCCTGCTGCTTTGTCCTTCCTGCGGGCGCACAGGATGGTTCAATGGTAATCAAGGGAACGGTAAAGGACGATCTGGGGGAACCTCTGATGGGTGCGGGAGTCCTGATTCTGGGAACAACATCGGGAACGATAACCGATCTTGACGGAAACTTTGAGCTCAATGTCGATTCATATCCGGTGACGGTAGTGGTTTCGTTCATAGGACTTGCCGACAAGGAGGTGGTCTTCGCTTCGGATGCCGACAGCCCTCGTGAGATAGTCCTGGCAGCGGATGAAAACTTCCTGAACGAGGTTGTGGTCGTGGGCTATGGAGTACAGAAGAAGGTCAATCTTACCGGTGCGGTGGGAGTTGTGGATGGAGAGGACCTTAAGATGCGTCCTGTCAACAGTGCCGCTCAGGCTCTTCAGGGTGCGGATCCGGCTCTCCTTCTTACAACCGGCAGCGGATCGGTGGAAGGTGGTGACTACACGGTTTCGATCCGAGGTTCGGTCTCCCTCAATTCAGGTTCGCCTCTTATCCTGATCGACGGAATCGAGGGATCTCTCGGGCAGGTGAACCCGAATGACATCGAATCGATATCGGTCCTCAAGGATGCATCAGCATGTGCCATCTATGGAGCAAAGGCTTCGGCCGGAGTCATCCTCGTGAATACGAAGAACGGAAGCGAAGGCGATGCCAAGATAACCTATGCAGGCCGTGTCAGCATCTCGGACAACACGACTTCGACAGACTTCATGACTTCTTCGTATGACTATGTGACCCTCTGTAACGAGTTCTATAACTATTTCAAGGGTTATGGAGCGTGGACATTCACGGACGAGCAGATGGAGATGCTGAAGGAACGTCGTTATGACCAGACCGAGGACCCTTCCCGTCCTTGGGTGGTTCCGGATGCCACTGGTACTCACAAGTATCTGTATCTGGGAAACTTCGACTGGTATGATTTCGTGTTCAAGCGCGTGCGTCCGGAAACCGAGCACAACATCTCGGTCCGCGGCGGTACTGAGAGGGTGAAATATTATGCCAGCGGCCGATACCTGTATAAGGAAGGTATCTTCGACAATGCTGCGGAGGATATCTATAACGGTATTTCCATGAGGGCAAAGGTGGATGCCAAGGTCACGGACTGGCTCAACTATTCGACATCGCTCAGTTATGAGAGCATGTCCTACAAGTACGGTGGATTCTGGGAGCAGGACGGATCTTCATCCCTTGCTTCCGCCGGAATCATCTACAACCTGACCCAGAACGTCGGTCCGATGTTCACTCCCTGGAATCCCGACGGTTCCGTGAATATGTATCCGGGATATATGGCCGATGCTACATCTCCTATATTCTCGGGCCGAGGCGGAGTCTTCATGGACGGCCGCAACAAGAACAAGAGGATCAACAACTATCTTACTCTGACCAATCGTCTGACCTTCAATATTGTAGATGGATTGAAATTCATAGCAGACTACACCTACCGTCGTCGCGACAAGGTGGAGTCATACAGGTCTCTCCCGACGGCGAATGCATATGACAACATAAACAAGTGTCTGTATATCAATCCGGATCTGACCATTCCGCAGGGAGTCTTCACGAACGGTTCCGTCTATGACTTCTATCGTGAGGCACGCTACTATCAGAACGGTCATGTGGCCAATGCCTTCTTCTCATATAACGGGTCGTTCAACAACCACAACATATCTGCAACTCTCGGAGGAAACTTCGATGACTACAGGGGCACCAATCTCATGATACAGCAGAAGGGCTCTCTCAGCGACGAGCTCGCATATATCGGCTTGATGACCAACGAACTTGGTGCAAACAACATAGAGCAGGCCAGCCAGTCGATATCTTCATACAGGACTCTTGGATTCTTCGCCCGTGTCAATTATGACTATCTGGGCCGGTATCTGGTGGAACTTTCCGGACGTTATGACGGATCGTCCCGTTTCCCTGCCGGGCACAGATGGGGATTCTTCCCGTCAGCTTCCGTGGGATGGAGAATTTCGGAAGAGCCTTTCTTCTCACCTCTCAAGGGATGGTGGAACATGGCGAAGCTGCGTTATTCGTTCGGCTCCCTTGGAAACCAGCAGGTGAGCGACTACTACTATTGGGATACTGTCAGAACCAATAACATGAACTATATCCTTAACGGAATATCGACAGGAAGTTATGCACAGGCCACAGTTCCAGTTTCTTCGGACCTGACATGGGAGACCGTGGTGACGAACAATCTTGGTGTCGACTTGGGCTTCTTCAAGGGCAGACTCAATGCGACAGCGGACTTCTATATCCGTGATACAAAGGATATGCTCGCAGAATCCATGACCCTTCCTTCGGTTTACGGTTCTGCTGCGCCCAAGACAAATGCGGCGGACCTCCGCACGATGGGATATGAGATCTCTCTTTCATGGAAGGACAGCTTCATGCTTGCCGGACAGGAGTTCAACTATGGTGTCACCGCCTCTCTGGGAGACAACAAGTCCGTCATCACCAAGTATGACAACCCGACTAAACTCCTCTCTGACCACTATGAGGGCGAGGTTCTCGGCGAGATCTGGGGTTATGTGACCTACGGACTTTTTCAGTCCGACGAGGAGGCGAAGGAATATTCGTACTATATCAATGACCGTAACGTCAACAAGGGCGTTTATGCCGACAAGGCTCCTTACAACAGACTTATGGCCGGAGACATAATGTATCTGGATATTGATGAGAGCGGTGTCGTGGATGACGGATCCAACACTGTCGATGACCCGGGCGACCGAATCATCATTGGTAACAGGAATCCTCGTTATAACTATTCGTTCAGGGGTGATTTCAACTGGTTGGGAATAGACCTGTCCATTTTCTTCCAGGGCGTGGGCAAGGTGAACTGGATGCCTAGTTCACAGTGTATTTATTTCTGGAACAACTATTCATATCACAGGCCGACCTTCATTCCTAAGAATTTTGCTCAGAAGTGCTGGTCTGACGAGGATGGTGCGGACAACAGTGATGCCCTGTTCCCTCGCAGAAGAGGAAGGCTGACCAGTTCTTCCTACCTGGTGACAAGTGATTACTGGCTGCAGGATGCATCATACATCCGTCTGAAGAATCTCACCGTCGGATATACCCTTCCGCTCAAGAGCAAGGCGTTCGAGCGTGTGCGTTTCTACTTCTCAGGAGAGAATCTCTGGTATTGGTCTCCGATGAAGAAGTGGACAGACGTGGTCGATCCGGAGATTGCCACGACAAAGGCAGCGGGGGACTGCATGTATCCATATTCAAGAACCTTCTCATTCGGAGTCGACATAACATTTTAAACAAGGACGAAAATATGAAAAAGATATATTTTATACTTTCATCTATTTTGGCTGTCTTCTCTCTGGCTTCCTGCGAGGATTTCCTGAAGAAGACTCCGGAGACAGCGATGTCCCCTTCGTCTTTCTTCAAGACCGAGGCGGATCTGGAACTTTGGACAAACAAGTTCTATCCCGACATCCTGGAAGGCACGTCCATCGCGGAGATCTATTGTGACGACATGATGGGGACCGAACTGAATGCCCTTCAGAAGGGAACCCGCACGGCATCTTCCAAGTCATGGACCAGCCCGAGCGTCAACTCAAGCGGATATATCACGAAGAACGGAACCTTCACTCCGCTGATGAATATAAACTACTTTCTCGAGCACTCTTCCAACTGCGAGGACCAGACAGTGAAGAACAAGTATGACGGAGTAGCATATTTCTTCAGGGCATATTTCTACTTCACCATGGTGCGTCAGTACGGAGACATGCCGTGGTATGACTATGTCATCGAATCATCGGATATGACAAGTCTGAACAAGCCTCGTGATCCGCGTGGTTATGTGATGATGAAGGTGCTGGAAGATTGTGACAAGGCATACGAGTGTCTCCCTGAGAAATGGGGAACCGCTCCGCTTCTGCATGTTTCCAAGGATGCCGCCATGGCTCTCAAGTCACGTGCCGCTCTTTTTGAGGGAACATTCCGAAAGTATCACGCAGGCACGGCGTTCGTGCCTCAGGATGCGGAGACATACGGCGAGGTGACCATATCGTCAGAGTGGTTCCTGAACCAGGCTGTAGAGGCAGCGGAGAAGATCATCGGCAAATACAAGCTGTATGATGACTATCGCAAGTATTTCTACCAGGAGGATGCTCCGGAGGCAGAGACCATACTTGCAAGGGCATACAGGACTGACGAGACAGTGACCGTAAGGCATGGTCTCCAGTTCAACATGAAGAATCAGAAGCGTAGCGCGACACAGCGTTTTGTGAACCATTACCTCAAGACGGACGGAACCGCCTATACTGAGGAGCAGCTCAGCACCATGGAGTATCTGGCGCAGTTCCAGGGACGCGACCCACGTATGGCAATGACCCTTCACGGACCGACATACAAGGCTGTGGGAGAAAGTTCCGAGGAGCAGCTCAGCTGGAACCATACGATCAGCGGCTACCGCATAATCAAGTATATAGGCGACTCAAGCCATGATGGTGCAGAGACCTCCACATCGGATTTCGTTCTTTTCCGTTATGCCGAGGTGCTTCTGAACTATGCCGAGGCAAAGGCGGAGCTCGGAACGCTTACTGATGCTGATGTCAAGAAGACCATCGATGTAATCCGTGCGCGCGCCGGCGTGACTAAGATGGGCAAGGTGCCGACAGAGATAGATCCTTTGATGGAAGCTTACTATCCTAACGCAACAGGATCACAGCTGGCTGCTATTCTTGAGGTGCGTCGCGAGCGCACTGTGGAACTCTGCTTTGAGGGTTTCCGTCAGTGGGATCTCATGCGCTGGAAAGAGGGCAAGTGGATTGTTCCTTCCTATACGGGAGGTTTCCAGGGGCTTTATTTCCCGGCACTTGGAGAATATGACCTCGACGGTGACGGAAAGAAGGATATCTGTCTGTATCAGGGGACCAAACCTTCCACAGATGCTGTGAGCGTGATAGACGTCAGCGGCAACTGGTCGCTTACCGGAGGTACCAATGGTAACCTTACATATTATGCTTCCGAATCCTACAGATGGGATGAAGGAAGGGACTATCTGTGGCCTATCCCTGCAGACCAGAGGCAGATTACGGCAGGGGCTCTGTCCCAGAATCCGGGATGGGAGGATGGAATGTAGTGGAATCGGAAAACAAGAAAATCATGAAGAATATATTTAGATCATTCTCAGCAATATTGACCGTCCTGGCCCTTTTTTCCTGCACTGAGGCGGAAGAGGCAAGGTTCATCGAGTCAGACACTGTGTCGCTTGATATTGCTGCATACGGTACGGGAAATTTGGAACTGAGCATAAGGTCGAACGTAAACTGGATTCTGGAATCTCCTGAATGGATAAGGGCTTCGACGGATTTCGGTCGTGGGGACGATCTGGTCACACTCTCGTTCAAGGATAATCTCAATGAGGAGATCCGTAACGGAGAGATCCGTATTTCCGGAGGCGGGGCATTGGACGGCAATGGCGCCGTTCTGGCAATTCCCGTCTCTCAGAAAGCATATGATGTGGATGAGTACCTTGCTTATCTTGACACCTGTGAGGTGATCGGTGGCATTCCTGATGACGCAGAGTTCGCAGCGTTCATCAGGGCGGCTAATCTTGGATACAACCTGAGGAGGTGGACAGGAGAGAACGGGGAGGTTGCCCTCCTTTCTGATGTTGACCTGACCTGGTCTTCTGTGGATTGGCAGGTGCTTGTCAACAAGACAAATGTGACGAATTCCGCTAATTCCTGTGACCTGAACAACCAGCATAAGTTCACCGGTGTCTTCGACGGACAGAACCACAAGATAACCGGCTTCAACCCTACTGTGGCAATGAAGAATTCCGACTCGTTCGGCCTGTTCACGGTTGCGGAGGGTGCTGTCATAAAGAATCTGGAAGTCACAGGATCTGTGAATGTCAGCGCTTCCGGACAGGCTGACGCCGGCATGCTTGTGGGAACTGCGAAAAATGTGACGATAAGCAACGTGAAGGTAAGCGGCAGTATCATCTCTGCGGGAACCACAAAGGCGGACGAAAGATTCGCTGTCGGAGGTCTGTGCGGGTATGCATTCGGAACTGCTGACAAGCCGACGGTCATCGAGAACTGTGTGTCTGATGTCGTGGCTCAGGTGACTTGCGGAAGCAACAAGAAAAATGGCGCGACTGGTGCGATGTACGGTGGTATCGTAGCTTTTGCGACGGGCCCGAACGAGGCCGGTGAGTTCGTCAGGGTAAGCAGTTGTGTCAATGACGGAGACATGACAGTGACTCTGGGACGTTGTTCAGGACTGGTGGCTACGGCAAACGCTGGAGTCCTGATCGAGAACAGTACGAACAACGGAAATCAGGTCAACTCCATCGCTAACGGACGACTCGGAAACCTTGTATGTTACCTTGCGAAGAACTGCAGCATGGTGAATTGTGTCAACAACGGCAATATGGAGACTACGACGACATATTCAGGAACAGTCGGAGGAATGGTAGCACTCATTCAGAATGCCAATGCCTCAATAGTCGGAGGAGGAAATTATGGCACGATCAAGACCGCACCTGATCTGAGCTACTATGGTCTGATCGGAGCCAACCTCCATACATTCAAGGAAATCAAGGATGTGAAGGTGGGCGGCGCCCTTTGGCTCGGAGGACAGCAGGTGGCAATCACTTCCGGCAACTTCATGGACTATATCGGAAAATATACCGATGAAAACAAGTCCATGATAACGGGATGCTCTTATGTGAATTCAAGTGCAACAGAATAAAGATATGTCATTATATGAAAAAGATTGATTTTTACGGGGATGGTTTCCCGAAGTCATATGAATCTCCGGTGCTTGAGTGCCTGGAGGTTGAAAACGAAGGCCCTTTGTGTGGCTCGTCAAGTGGTGCAATAGGCGATATTGATTATTCTGGCGACGGTATAAAGGAGTAGCGGTATGAAAAGAATATTGTTTTTGCTGATGGCAGCGGCAGCTGTTCTGGGCTGCAGCCGTGAAATCGAGCCGGAAGCTCCGGCAGGTGTTCCGTCGTCTGATTTTCTTGTTTTATGTGCAGACTGCTCTCCGATGACAAGAACTGATATTTCAGAGGGCAAGAGCACTTGGGCAAAGGGAGACATGATCACTGTCATTTATGACGGAGAAACTTATGAATATGTGGCAGGCACTCCGATTGACGGTGGCAGAAGGACCTATTTCACAAGTGCAGCCGGTATCGCCGATTATGACGGAACCGAGCTTGTCGCATATTATGGAGCCTTAGATGCTGCAAACGGCATTGTCGGCATCGAAGCCGAAAGAGACATCGCTTTTGAAACGGAGGGACAGGTCAACACGGCATGCGCTCCTTTGGTGGGAATCTCTGTGGGAGAAGCTGCGGAGGACGGTGCACTTGACCTGCACTTCGAGAACATATTCTCTGTCATCGAACTTCGCATAGACCAGACAGGCAGCAATGTGACCGTTCCGGTCAAGTCTCTGAAGATCGAGCCGGCAGAGGGTTCGGACTTCACCGGCTATCTCACGTGCTCGGGAACTGTGGATCCGGAATCTCTGGCGGTTGAGGCATCTTTCACAGGAAATGTCCTCACTCTTAACCTTCCGGAAGGAACGGATGCCAGATTTGTGCAGACCTTGAAGTTCCCGGTTGGACGTTTCACATCATCGAAGGGTCTCAAGGCCACTCTTTCCTTTGAGGATGGCAGTGAACTGGTGAAGAATATATATAAGTCAGGAATCACAACCTACAGTGAGGCAGACGGCAAATATTCGGTGAAGCATCTTGCGAAGGCGATGTATGCTTTTGCTGGTGGAATTGCATGTGCCCAGGACCTGGTGGACTTCGCGGCTGCTGTGAATGAGGGAGGAAACCTTGTGGAGTTCATGGACGCAGAAGGCAAGGTCGTGCTTCTTGATGACATTGATATGAGCGGTGTGGAAAGCTGGGTTCCGATTGGAAATGCCGGTATGACTTCGGCTTATGAAGCAGACGGAACGGCATTCAAAGGACACTTTGACGGAAAGGGGCATAGCATTTTGAACCTTAAGATGACTCCTGATCTTGCTTCGACGGGAGTGGATGGCCGCACTTATGGTCTGTTCGGTTTCGTGCAGGATGCAGTGATCGAGAATCTTACCCTCGGTGCTGCGGAAGGTGATTCAGGTGAGTTGACGTTCTCAGCCAACGGAACAACGGATGTCGGTGTCCTTGCCGGCGTAGTGCGTAACTCTACGGTCCGTAACTGTGTCAACCATATCCCGATGACCGTCAACGGTAATGCGACGGACAACAAGCGCACTACGATGGCGGGATTTGCGGGCTTCGTGATCTCGATGGCCTCCGAAATGACTGTTCTTGACAATCTCGTGAATTATGGCGCTGTCACCGGAAAGCCTGGCAGCAACACTAAGAACGGAGGAACATCAGTGCAGGTGGCAGGTATCGCAGGCCTCGCTCATGCCCATGCAAGTGCGAAAGGAAACTTCATTACAGGTTGCACCAACCATGGGGTCATCAGTTCTGCCGTGGCACGTGCTGCCGGTATCCTTGCTGCAGCTCAGCAGAGGACCACTTTAGAGTCATGCGTCAACTACGCAGACCAGACCAACAGCAGCACAAACTATCGTGTGGGTATGATTACCTGTGTCGTTTCCGATAACTGCAAGGTCAGGGACTGCAAGAACTATGGTGATGTCGTGATTACCGGTGGCGCTGAAGGTCAGGTGGGCGGCCTGATCTGTCTGTTGACAAAAAGTTCAAGCGCAGACAAGGCTACGGTCGAAGTTGTCGGAGGAGGAAACTATGGTGATGTCATATGTGACAGGACTGATGCCTATAGGGGGCTTCTGATAGCCAACATGTCTGAGTTCGCCAAGGTGGACGGACTTGTCACGGCCGGCGGTCTGGGCGCCTATGACGGCGGGACTTATGCGATGGAGGAGATAACTGCTTCCAATTACATGTCGTATATAGGTTATGTTGCTGAGAGCAGCGCGTCAAAGGTTACAAATATAATATACAATGCCCAGGGTGCTGCCGGTATCCGCACAGCCGACGAACTTATGGAATTTGCTTCTCTTGTCAATGCCGGAGAAGACTATTCTAAGTTCTGCCAGAATGGGGTTGTCGTCCTTCTTGGCGATATCGATATGTCAGGAAAGACCTGGATCCCGATCGGAAATGCCAAGTCTCCTGTTGGAGGGACGCATGAGGCGGCCATCGAAGGCAATGCCTTCACAGGAAAATTCAATGGTGGAGGATACACGGTAAGCAACCTGAAACTCGTTTCCTCATCATCGGAAACAGGGGCCAACTACGGATTCTTCGGAACATTGGGTGCCGGAGCTGTCGTTGAAAATCTTGTTTTCGATTCATCCTGCTCGCTGGAGATCACTTCCACTGCGTCAGTAGCCAGCGGAGTGGTTGCGGGATATGTTTGTGATGCGACAGTGCGCAAGGTCACCAGCCATGCGCCTATGACCTTCAAAGGAAAGGCCGGTGATGATAAGTTCATGTCCATGGCCATGATCGGTCAGAGCTATGCCTCAACTTCAGGCTCTGTAGTTGAGGACTGTCATAACTACGGAGATATAGTGGCATATAATACGGACAATACCAGGAATGGAGCTACCGGATATCATGCGGCAGGAGTAGTCGGATATACCATGGCTCCTGTATCATCTTCGGTCGTGACTACGGTTTCAAACTGCACGAATCATGGCGACATGACATCCGGACTTGCCAGGACAGCCGGTATCATCGGTGCTGCAGCCAGAGGTGCAGCTGTCAAGGGATGCGTCAATCATGGTGATCAGGTCAATGATTTCTACCAGTCAGGAAATGCGCGCCTTGGAGGAATCCTCTGCCTCGGCGGAGCATCTCAGGTTACAGTTGAGGACTGTATAAACTACGGAGACATAACATCGAAGACCAATGCCGTGGCTGGAGGTGTCGTCTGTGCTCACCAGAATGGAACTCCTTCAGGATGTGAGAACTATGGTGTAATCCTGACAGACAATGCTCTGCGTGGCCTTCTTCAGGGATACGACCTGTCCGGAACACCGGCGACCTGGACCGATTGTGTCGCAGGAGGACTTGTAGGATCATACAATGCAGGCAGACCGTACTACGACATATATTGGAGCAGCTCTGTCAAGAAGTATTGCGGTTCGGATACCAACAAATCTACTTTCAAGAACATCACCTATAAGATCGATACATTCGGACCCGATGATCAGGAGGAGGCTGCAATATATAATATCTTCTTCATCGGAAACTCCTTCACTCAGGATGCGGTCACTCATCTTCCTGGGATCCTTGCTGCTGCAGGAATAACAAATGTGAAGATGACCCACATGTACTATGGCGGCCGTCTTATGTCGGTGTATAACGAAGGTTGGGCGACAAATGATGACTACTGGTGCTTTGAGTGCAGGCCGGGAGGACACACCTGGGCACCATCGACAGGCAAATCCCTTCAGGAGGTAGCCAAGAGCCGAGAGTGGGACGTCGTCACCATTCAGGAACATACGGGACATTCCGATGCATGGACGTGGAATGACAAGGCAAAGGCCAACTTTCAGGGAGTGATAGAGCATATCAGGTCCAGCCAGAGCGGCGACCCGAAGATATACTATATCATGTCTCAGGCATATCAGGACATGAGTAAGCTGGCAGACCAGAAGGACAAGGACTGGACTCAGGAGCAGATGTATCAGACTATCGTGAAATTCGGTCAGGGAGTTATGGCGGACTGCGATCTGGACGGCATCATCCCGACCGGAACGATGCTTCAGAACCTCAGGACGACCTCATATGATTCCGAGGAACTGAACCTGAGCCGCGACGGCTACCACATGGACTATGGTCTTTCACGCTATGGCGCGGCATGCACAGTGTTTGAAACTATATTTGCGCCTGTCTTCCAGTTAAGGATGGATGCCAACACATACCGATATGATGTGACAGGAATGGGACACACTCCGGTAACTGATGAGAATGCCTCAGTGGCTCTTCTTGCGGCAAGAAATGCCATCAGGACGCCATATGCCGTTACCGACATGAGCAACTATTAACAGCAGGACACATATGAATCATAATTCAAGATCACTTATA
>CAZMNZ010000042.1:0-15567 GCA_964567765.1 uncultured Muribaculaceae bacterium | reverse complement strand
TCTCATCAAGTTCAGCAGGGGAACTTTCAGCCCATTTGCTGAATATCCCTAATTATATCGCAGTCGTAATGGGGCACGAAATGGCCCATGCCATTGCAAAGCACGGTAATGAAAGAATGAGTCAGGAGGCAGCGATGAACCTTCTGGGAAGTGTTGCCAGTGAAGTGGTCGGAACGAGGAAAGGTGCCACAGCCCAGAATCTTTTCAATCTGGGATTCGGTCTCGGTTCTCAACTCGGAGTCATTCTCCCGTATTCAAGAAAACATGAATACGAGGCAGACAAGATCGGCATGTACATAATGAACATCGCCGGTTACGACATCAATGCCGCACCTGCATTCTGGGAAAAGATGCTGAACGGCAAGTCAGGAAGCCAGAGCGACTTCCTCAGCACTCATCCTAGCGACGCGAAACGCATAGCCGCCTTGAAGGAAGCCATCCGCACAAAGCCGGCACTGTAAGACTACCACCCCTTGGCAATATTGTCGGCAATCATGCTGACCAGACGTGTGCGGGCCTCTCTGCTCGCCCATGCCACGTGTGGTGCCAGACTGAGACGCTCAGGGTGCCTCATTCGCAGATACGGATGATCCAAAGGAAGAGGTTCCTGAACGAAGACATCCAGTCCGGCACCTGCAATGACTCCCTCGTCAACCGCCCTTGCCAGAGCATATTCATCCACAATCGCGCCCCTGCCCATATTCACAAGGAAAGCAGTGGACTTCATCATTGCCAGTTCCCGTTCTCCAATCAGTCTGTTGGTTCTCTCATTCAAAGGGGCATGTACCGAGACGATATCCGACTGAGCAAGAAGTTCCTCCAAGGTCAGACATGGGTAGTCCTTGCAATGTCCTGCGCCGGAAGTCGAGAAATAGCATACTTTCATTCCGAATGCCTCGGCAATCGAAGCCACCTTTCTGCCGATATTTCCAAGGCCGATGATTCCCATTGTCTTTCCGGCAAGTTCCCACCAGTTCCAGTTCGGATCCGTGAACATTCCGCTGCGGGAATAATCTCCCGACTTCACGCTTCTGTCAAAATACGGAGCGCCACCCACAAGGGAAAGGATATGCATATATGTGGACTGGACCACAGAATCAGTGGAGTATCCCGCGACGTTACGCACAGGGATCCCTTTTGAAGCCGCATATTCCACATCGATATTGTTCACTCCTGTCGCAGAAATGCAGATGAGTTTCAGCGACGGAGCGGAATCGATCAGTTCTTTATCCACGAGTATCTTATTGATTATAAGGACGTCAAGATCCTTGACCCTTTCACGGGTCTGCTCCGGAGTTGAACCTGGGTAGGTTACGAATTCACCCAGACGGGCAATCGGCTCAAAGGAGACATCTCCCATTGTGGCCGCATCCAAAAACGCGATTTTCATAGTATTTACAATTACGATGGCAAATATGATAGAAAAAAGCCCAGTCCGAAGACTGAGCTTTTGTGCCCGAGATAGGAGTCGAACCTACACGCCGTGAAGCACTCGCACCTGAAACGAGCGTGTCTACCATTTCACCACTCGGGCCTCAGAATTGTCCCGCAAATATAGAAATTCTTTTCGGACTATCAAAAATTTTCTCACATATAAGAATTTTACATGTGACACCGACAGGCAGAGTTTTGACTGATTCAGCGCCTGATGGTTGTCAAAAACGCCCATTTTGCCAGTTTTCGGGGACCGACAGGTAGAGTTTCAGCCGATTTAGCGCCTGACGGTCCTTATCTATAAGTTTCCTTAGGTATAACAACATCTATATTACAATATCAAAGACAAATTCTTCATTCCACCCTTGAATAATCAGGGATACGGCTGTCAAAGTATAATTCAATGTGAGTTTAAGGTCTTTCAGATCAGGTTCTGTCCAGTCATACCCCATCTGTCTGATATATTCATGCAATGGGAATGTCCTGAGATTTCCAGACCGGTCTGTAAGATCCAGATTAAGTTCATCCCCTGTCTGCCGCGGAAGACAAACCTGGGCAGGAACGGCCATTGTCGTATCCACAGGAACAGGAACCTGAAAAATCCCCTTTACCGGTTTGCCGGATGCATCATAACCAGCCACATTCCCTCTGACCATCAGGGCATAGGGTTCTTCCGTCTCGCTGAAGAACATTGTCAGGACACAATGATTCTTCCTAAGTAAGACCGTATCACAAACATAATCACCATCAGCAACCAGCGAAGAGGAGTGAAGATACACTCTAGGGCAATCGGAGCCGATCGGGATTGTCATTCCTCCATGCGACACAAGATCATCTCCTCCGCTCCACACCGACACAGAAAGTTCCGTCCGAGGCACCTCCACGACATAAGGACTCACTGAATCATCGGATTCCAGTACAGTTCCGCACACCTGTTCACCATCAGAAGACACATACAGGGAAAGAGGAGACATGACAGCCATATCTACTGCCGTCATGTCAAGGAAGAGCCTGCACGGGCAGTCCTTTCTTTCCTCTTTCACGCTGCATCCGCAAATGAATGCCGGCCATATAACGCCGGCCATCAGAAGGAATGCCAAGCGTTTCATGGCGATCAGATTTCTTCTGACACGGCAGCACCGGTCTCCCAATCCTTCACAGTCACCTCAAAGTCTGCAGCGAATTTATCCACAACTGCATCCGGAGTTTCTGAGCCTGGTCTTGTGATCTTCAGACTCACCTCATAACTCTTATTCTGCTGAAGAACCGGCAATGTAACCGGATAGTAATATTTTGTCGACCCAAGGAGCGTCTCTACGACAAGACGTGTATGCCGGGCTGTCCATGTCGTACTGAATGCGTCATTTACAGTAGGATTCGGGTATGTATAGAAGGCATTCTTAGTGGAATATGGAGTAGAGGTCGTCACTGCCACATCCTCCATATCATCATATATAAGAAGATTGTCATCAGAAGATATGTAGCCCATCTGATTCAGCCATAGCGTAGGTGCCTCCGTGCTGAAATACTTCTTATCTGCCGCGACATTGATCAGATACACGGAAGATATCTTGAATGACATGTTTCTGTACTGTGCGAGTTCGAATGCAGTCGTGACATTCGCAAGTTCCACCTTGACAACCTGTCTGACTACCGGAACAGTCACGCTCACATCCTTTGTGGTCTCAATTGTAATCGCAACCTGTCCCTCCATCACAAAGGCATCAGCCGCATTATCCGACAACGAGGATTTCTTGGCCATCAGAGCCGACAAAGTGGTGACATCATTTATGGACGGAGCATTCGCCAACACCACCACAGTCTTCTGGCCCAATGTACAGTCGAGGGATATATCCGAATCATTGCAATTGACATAAGCCTCCAGAACATCCTTATCATTGAAAAGAAAGACCTGATAGTTCTTTATGGCTGTTTCATTGGCGCCGGAGACGACTTTGGTTTCCGCCACAGGTACGGAGACTTCCAGTCTGACCTTTTCGCCTGCTCCTCTTTCCGACACGCTTTCTTTCTGACAGGATGCCAGAACAGACATAAAACATAAAGCCACAGATGCTACACAAATAGAAAATTTACTCATAATAATTTGATTTTAAATTGTTTAACTTTAATATATCTGATAATTCAGGATCAAGGTTTGCCCTATGGGCCAATGACGGATCGTAAAGAATCGCCAACTCGTAATATTTCATAGCCTCATCACTCACTCCCAGTCTTGACAGGACAACCGCCTTCAGATAACACACTCTGGAAGAATCTGGCGGAAGCCTGTTGAGAATATCCAGAGCCGAATGATTATAATCCGCAGCCATGCAGGATAGAGCAGCATTATAGTCTCCATACGGGCGGAGCAAGGTCACAGCCTTCTTGTAATCCAGGTTTTTCAAAGCCTCGACACCTGTCATATAGACAGTATCGGGCTCCGTCGTATGGACGGTATCCTTCACCATACCTATGCGATGCAGATGAAAATCGAACTTGACACTGCGAAGTTGCGGATATATCTTTTCTCTGAGGTATCTGTACTCAGGCATTTCAGAAAGTCTCCGTTCCCTGGCATCCGGGTCTCCAACCTCAGATATCAGCCTCAATATCCTCTTCCTCGAAGCCTGCCCGATGACAGTGTCATTGCTCACCAGTGTCTTCATCCTCTCCCAGTTCTCCGGGATTTCCGAACTTCTAAGACTGTCCTTCCACGATTCCGGCACATGCTCCACAAGATATTCTCTAACAGCCTCTGAACGGGCAGAGGAAAGTCTTCTGTTCAACGAATACGCCCCCTCAGGAGAGCATGATGCCACAATCAGCAGGGAATCCAGTGCATACTCCGTCTTTGCCGCCACATCATCTATGCATCTTCGTATCCTCATCAGTTCTTCCGCATTATCACCCAGCAATGTGTCCACTACCGAACTGCCCTGAGCGAATTCCAGAAACGCCCACGTGTTGTCATATGCCCTTCTTTCCAGGACAATCATCCTATATCTTGGAGACTCGTCCGCAAGGGAAGCCAGAGAACTTATGTAAAAGGTGAGCGAATCATCAAAAGGGATGTCCAGGATACGTTCACCAGACTCATACAATCCTCCTTCGAGACTTACGACAACCTTTCTCAGAAAGGGTCTGCTCCTGAAGGTATGCACATACCGATAGAGAAAATCCCCTGACGTCATAGTCATAACGGTATCCAGCCTTATTCCCTCACGCACGATGGGATCCTTAACATATCTGTCATACATGCTCCCTGCCCTGGCCTTTCTCCGCTCATTCAGGCTCTTCCTCAGTTTCATCGTATAATGCCTCAACGCCTCCTCCTGAGTAGTCCCGAACAATGTGCAGGCAAGGGGGTCGGAGACATAGGACGAATCAGTCTTCATCGCATAAGTGTCGGGGAAATGCCTTCTGAGAAATATCTCAAGCTGCCTGACCCTTATGAAATCCGTTGTATCTGTTATTATGGAAGAGATGAATCTCCTGTACCTCTCATACCCTCTCAACTGTTCCGCCCTATACTCCTCACCGATTATATACACCGGCTCCAAAGCGACAGTATCCTCCATCATCCGCATATAGGGACAAAGCTTCAACTGCCATCTGGAATCTGCCATGCTGCCCGGCACACTTACATCAAAACTGATGGAAACATATCCTGCCCTCTCCGCCACATTTCTGAATCTTGCCGTTACCGTAGAAGCACGGATCACATCAGTCGCCACCATTTCACCTGTTTCGGAGTCCTTCACAGCATTCATTATGAAAGGCTCATCAGCAAGTGAACTCCTTATGCTGTCCACCATGATCACCGATCTGTCCTCTTCCTCCAGTGGCTGTTCGTCGGGGACTGACATGGACATACCCACAGTGCCTGTACGGATCTGATCAAGTTTCCGGTACTGGGAGCATGAGCCGGCAACCAGAACTACTGATAAAATGAGATACAAGTATCTAAAACACATACACCAAGGATATCATGAAATCATCAGGTCTGACAAACGTCCTTCTGCCACCATCTTCCAGGATTCCGCACACCGGGCAGGAATACTTCCTGTACCAGTCCAGACCGCCCCAGAATCCCAGACCGAACTCCATGTTCAGGTGAGGGGTCAGCATAAGGGTATATCCTGCATACAGTCCGGCTCCAACCCTGTCTCCCTCCTCGGTTTCCGGAGTTCCAAGTCCGCCGGCATTATATTCCTGATAGCGGACCTTTCCCGCAAACCACCACCCGGACCACACATGCCACGGCCACAATCTCGCTCCTGCCGCGCAGGATATCTGACGATACTGGAACTGTCTGTCGGGATCTCCTTTGCGGAAGGTGAAAGGATTATATCTCGCCCCGGCAGTCAGGCTCCAATGCTTGGAGACGGCATAGGAGAAATCCATATTCATTGTTCCGAGACGGGCATAATCCAAGAGATTAAGTGACAGTCCGAACCGGTTTGAAAAAGCCTGTGCCTGAAGTACACAGAAAATCAGGGCAAAAGCGATCAAGCATCTTTTCATCATTCTCAATATTTGTCAAATGCCTGCTCAATCTGGGAACGTCTTGTCGGGAATTCCGCTATCAGGGCCCTCTCAAGCGCCGTCTTCGAATCCACGTCTTCGTCAAGAACCGAGAATATCTCTCCGCATGAGAATCCTCTGTCATCAAGATATCTGAATATCTCGGGCTTGAACCAATAGGAATTTCCGAACGACGGGAAGTTTCCTCCATACCTTTCCTTGTAGATCAGGCTCTCCAGATAGTACGCCCACATTTCACCGACCTCGCAATAGCCTGCCTTGGAGCCTTCTCCATCACCGTACGTCATTCCTCCGGAAGTGATGAAGGATTCAATTATATAATGTATGTACTCGTCCCAGTAGTCCTCCTCCACTTCTGCAAAATGACTCGCATGGGCAAGTTCGTGGCACGTGGTGGAATATATTTCCCGATAATCATCCGCATCCTTTACTCCGATTGTGAGATCAGGAAGGAATATCTTCACCAGAGCGGCATATTCTCCCAGGAACGTCCGGATCAGTTGATTGTTCAGGACAGCGCCATGATGCATCATGACCGCACTGCTGACATTTAGATTATGAAAGAGCCACAGGCGGAGTCTGGATGGCGGAGGAGTGATATCAAGGTCAGAGGCAGAACAGCGCTTCAGATAGTCATACACCGCATTGTTTGCAGCACATCTCTTGAAAAGTTTGGCTTCCGAGTCCTTGGTCACTGTCATCTTGATGCCAGATGCGGAGGCCTTTCCCAAAGTAGAGACAGAAGCAGGGACCAGAATCAGATTGAAGCCGATGGAAAAGCCTTCCTTATTCTTGAAGATGAGCCTGTAACGGATGTCCGAGTTATACTTCTTTGACATTTCATAATATCCGTTTTCATCTGTATAGGTATCATCAAACTTGACGAATGAATTGCAGGAGACCTGCACTCCTGCCACTCCTATCGGCATTCCCTTATTAAAGTGCTTGTCCTCTATTGTTATACGTCCTTTGGGACGGACAGATTTTGCTGCTCTGGTCTGCGGTTCGAGCATGCTCTCATTCCCCGTCAATATATAGGCCTGCCTTTCCACTTCATCCCAGTCTATTCCATCGTCAGACCTGGTTGCAGCGTCATTTTCAGAAAGATAGCACTCGTCAATGATTTCATGACGGATATCAGGAAAGACGAAATCGGTCGGAACAACGGCATATTGCCAGGTGATGCTGTCCTGTGAAATCTCCGGATCGTGATACCAGTCTCCTTCCACAGCAATCGCATAGTCAAGCGGATGGTCTGTCAGCCGCAGTCCCATTGCAGACAATGTGTCGTATTCGGCCTGGCTGTCTGGAAGAAAACGCACATACAGGTCTGTCGTCCTTACATCCACTCTGTCCGCCTTGGTCGGATAGAGCATGTTCAGGGCCTTTGTAATGTTTTCCGTCTTGTAGGGATTCTCCAGACGCTCTCCCAAAACGATCTTCTCATGGGCCAGTTCCTTACCGTAATCATAGTCCAGATCACGTTCGGAAGAAGGGCCCTCTTTGCTGCATGCCATCACCATCAATGCCATGAGCGCCAGTTTAAATTTACCTCTCATAACTTTAAGTTTTAATTACGGAGGCAAAGTTCCGAAGGATTATCCGTATACCGAAAAAGTATACGGCTATTTACAAAAATCGCCCTCAGACAAACGTCCAAGGGCGATTCAACATTCAAATTTCGGTTAAAAACGTAACGTTTTAAGCAGAATTTCTAGAAGAATGACACGGTCTTCTGCTCCACAGCCGAAAGCAGGCTGTTGGCAACGCGGCTAACTCCGAAGCGGAAGAGGTCCTTTTTAAGCCACTCCTTGCCGAGAAGTGTGGAGACGATCGAGTAGTAGCAGAGGGCATCTGCTGCCGATGAGATTCCGCCTGCCGGTTTGAAGCCTATCTTCCTGCCTGTTGCCGCATGATATTTAGCGATACACTCACACATCACGTATGCTGAAGCAGGAGTTGCATTCACATCCACCTTTCCTGTTGACGTCTTGATGAAGTCCGCTCCCGCCTCCATTGCAAGGAAGGAAGCATTTGCGATGTTCTCCGAAGTGCGGAGAAGGCCTGTCTCAAGGATGACCTTGAGGTGCACCTGACGTCCCTGTCTTTCAGCGACAGCATCAATGCATTTTCTTACCTGACGTATTTCCTCAGCAGCAGCCTCATAGTCGCCTGCAAGGAAAGCATTGAGGGCAAGGACGATATCAACTTCATCCGCGCCCTGCTCGACAGCAAGCTCACACTCTCTGAGCTTCACCTCAAGGAAACTCTGTGATGATGGGAAGCAGGCTGATACTACAGTGATGTTGACGTCACACTTTCTTGTATCCCTGACCACTGAAGCGAAGTTCGGATACACGCAAAGTGATGCCGGAAGCGGCCATTCAGGATAGGATTCCTTGAACGAATTGACCTTGTTGACTAATTTTGTGACAGAAGCCGGAGTGTCATCTGTCTTCAAGGTGGTGAGATCCATCATGGAAAAGCACTCCTTGTACACCTGCTCTGAAACTATGCCTTCCAGGCCTGTAGCTATCATTTCAAGTGCTCTGTTCATGGCTTCCTGATCTGGAGCATAGCCATACTTTGAAAGAAAATCTGTCATATCTTTAGTATTAAAATTTCAACTTTGAATCCACTATTATCGTTACCGGTCCGTCATTCAGAAGCGACACCTTCATATCCGCTCCGAAGATTCCCCTTTTCACCTGCCTTCCTAGATGTTCTTCCAACAGAGTCAGGAACTTTTCGTACAACGGGACAGCAACATCCGGTTTCGCCGCCTTTATATATGACGGACGGTTCCCCTTGACAGTCGAAGCATAGAGTGTGAACTGGCTCACAGCCAGGACTTCCCCATCCACATCCTTCACCGACAGATTCATCACCCCGTCCGCATCATCAAATATCCTCATGGCCGCTATCTTGCGCGCCGTCCATTCAAGGTCCTCATCGGTATCTTCATCTATGAATGCAGCAAGCACCAGCAGACCATGCCCTATCTGCGTAATATAATTCTCCGCCGGAACACTCACCGAAGCCTCTGAAACTCTTTGTATTACCGTTCTCATTATCCTCTTACCTGAATCTTGAACCCTTCATCCAGCAAAGGCTGTACGAAAGCGGTCATCTCCTCAACCGTATATTTGCCCAGACTCTTGTCCGGAGTCTCACGATCAATCGTATATACCATTATCTCGCGCGGACGCAGTTCCCTGACGATATCCATCCATGCCTGCAATGCTTCCGGCTCAGTGGTATCAAAGTCCGGCGAACGGAGGAACATGGTCTGAAGGACGAAGTTTCCGTCGAAACCCTTGAGGGCAGCCACGATGTCAGTCAGACGATATGAACCCACCGGCTTGTTTATCTTCTGCACCAGCACATCAGACGAAGCATCGATCTTCAATATAGGATTATCTACCTTCTTCAGCGCCTCTGCCACTGCCGGCCTCCCGACTAGAACCGCATTTGATAGGACAGAAACCTTTGCCTGAGGGAAATATCTGTCCCTCAACCTCAAAGTCGCCTCCACTATCTCCGGGAAATCCGGATTCATGGTCGGTTCTCCATTACCTGAAAAGGTTATCGAATCCACAGCCACTCCTTCCCCTGCTGCCTTGGACATCTTTTCTTCCAGGGCCGCCTCGACCTCAGTCAGACGCGGGAACACATCATCAGACTTTCCGTCGCGGTTCCACCCACACTCACAATATACACAGTCGAAGTTGCAGAGTTTTCCCTTGGAAGGCAGAATATTGACTCCCAACGAAGAACCGAGCCTGCGGCTGAATATCGGTCCGAAGACTATGTCATCGAAATGCAGCATTTTATACAACTCTTTCAGATCCGCTGGTCGGAGTCACAAAACCCTCGCCATCAATATCATATATACGCACAACACCCGGTTTCTTGCCCTTTTCAATGGTTCCCAGTTCCTTATCCTTCGAGAGGAATCGTGCCCCGTTAAGAGAAGCCCATGTAAGGATCTCCGCCATCGGCACCTCCGGGAAATTCCTGTGCAGGCAATACATCTCTGCAACCATGTCAAGATCGTCGTTGCTGGAAAGCGAATCCGTTCCCAAAGCGATTGCCAGGCCGTTCTTCCTCATAAGTGGGATCGGAGGCAAAGCATTGTGTATAAAGATATTGGACAGCGGACACACAGCCCACCACACATTATTCATAACCTTCTTTGCCGCATCTATATCCTCCTGCTGCAGACAGACATTGTGCACAAGAAGGATATGTTCGTCATATGGTGCCTTACGTGCATCGCCCAGGCGCTGGATGAAATATTTCAGAGAAGATTCTCCAGTCACCGGAGGTGTGCTCATTCCGTTACGCACACGGTTCTCATACATGACTCCTGTTCCGGTCAGAAGCAGGTCTTCTTCCTCCTGGCTTTCCTGGGAATGGTATGAAATGTATCCTCTTTCAAGTCCTGCTGCAGAAGATGCGCTCAGCAGCTGCGGGCTCATCGTATAGCATGAGTGAGGTGTCGGTGCTGCATCCAGTCCTGCCTTGTCGGCAACCTTCTGAAGTTCCATGACATCCTTCATCACTCCATCACACATTTCCGGCTCGCTTCCGAACACTTCCAGGAAGGTTCTGGTGTACATCGGATGGGATGCCTTTATATCGAACGAAGAGTCGTCATTGCTGATATCAGCCATAGCAGACACTCCGTCAGCCCACATCCGGTCCATCCACTCCTTCACCAGTTCCTGTTTTCTTTCCTTTCCTGCCCAGTCGCGCAGAGCATTGATCTGGTCAATGAAACCGGCCATACCTGTTCCCTTGACGAACTTCTTATGCAGATGTGACAGTTCCACATGACAATGGGCATTGACAAAGCCCGGTACCAGCGCACCTTCAGAGGCTTCCTCTCCTTCAGCACATGCACCTACGGCGAGGATTGTTCCATCCTCATCATATTCTACAAAACCGTTTCTGATGGGCTCCGCAGATGTCAGAGTATACACATACTCCGCAGTTATTCTTTTACCTGCCATTTTCTGTTACTTTTTAGTCCCGAATTTCCTTGAACAGTATCCCTCAGCATAGGAACCGGCCGCCTGTCTGATGCCGGTCTGTCAAGGACCTTTACCGGACGGGACGGGATAACTGAGTCCTTGGCTGTCACGGAATCTGCAACGCTCAGGGAATCTCCCACAGCAAGAGAATCCCTGATTATCATCATTATCCTATCATAAAGCGTATCAGCCCTTTCGATCGGAACAAGTCGATACACTCTGAACGAATCCGGCTCGAAGGTCACGCTGTCATAGTAATGAACATAAGGTTCATCCGCCAGATACGGGAAATATTCATCAAAAGAGTAGTCCGTCTGATGTTTCAGCACCTTCCTCAAAGCCTCATCCTCAAGTTCAAGCTGTCTCTTACGCTTTCGAAGTTCCTTCAGCCTCTTTTCCAGTTTCTCACCGGATGAGCGAAGGATTCGGGAGAAGCGCTCCGGGTCGTTCATATAGTGGTCGATGCTCTTTATATAGTCATACTTGTCGTAACCATACTTCTGAAGTATCGGTTCATATACCAAAGACGTATCGGCTATCATTCTGACTCCCGGAGTGGATGATATCCACTGGTCCGTCATCAGCATCTCAGCATATATATCCGCCATCTTTCCACGCGGAATCACCTCTGCCTCATCCTTTTTGCATGAGGCAAAGACAAGAACCGCGAGCAGCGGAAGAATATGCTTCAGGAGCGGTTTCATACTATCTCAGTGTTGCTCCGAATTCGTTCTGGAATGTAGAGAGAAGTTTGCTCATCACTCTCTCCACATCATTGTCTGTCAGAGTCTTGTCAAGATCCTGAAGCACGAAGCTGAGAGCATACTGCTTCTTGCCTTCCGCGATCTTGTCTCCTCTGTACACGTCGAAGAGTCCCACCTGCTTGAGCAGTTTCTTGCCCACGCGGAGAGCGCTCTTGCGAAGGTCAGCATATGTCACTGACTCATCCAGCAGAAGAGCGAGGTCACGTCTTACCTCAGGGAACTTAGGAAGTTCCTTGTATTTTATCTTGTTCCTCTTCACAAGTTCGAACAGTGCTGGCCAGTTGATCTCAGCCGCAAACACCGGCTGCTTGATTCCGAACTGCTTGAGCCTTGCAGGAGAGATGGTTCCCATCACCGCGAGAGGCTGGTGCGAACCCGGAAGGTTGTATGCTAGTCCCTCAGAGAAGAGATCGACCGGAGCCGCCTCAGTCTCAAGAGAATATATGTCGCATCCGAAGCGCTTCAGAAGGAGTTCGAGGTAGCCCTTGAGCTGGAAATAACTTCCCTTGCCCGGATCAACTCTCCAGGACTTGTCAGGCTGACCGCTCATGAAGAGTGCATAGCATGTATGCTCTTCATAAGACTCAAGAGTCTTGCCGTCTGACTCAGGATTGAATGAATATACCGATCCGTACTCGAATGTCTTTACATTGGTGATCTGACGGTTGATGTTGTACGCAATCACTTCGAGACCGTTAAGAAGGAGGGTCTGCCTCATCACATTCAGGTCAGAACTGAGAGGGTTCATGATCCTCACACACTTCTCCTCAGGGAAGGTCTTGAGTTTGGAATAGTACTCGGACTTGGTGAGAGAGTTGTTCATCGTCTCCACGAATCCGTTGGCTGCCAGAAAGTTGGAAACTGTAGTACGCACAAGTTCCGGCTCCGGTTTCTGAGGGGCACTCACAGACATTCGCATTGCCTGAGGAAGTTCGATATTGTTATATCCGTAGATACGGAGAATCTCTTCCACAACGTCACATTCGCGATATACATCAATCATGTAAGATGGAACCGCAACCTTTGCACCGGTCTCGGTCTTCTCCACGAACTCATATGCAAGGGCCTCCAGGATATTCTCTATCACATCATGGCCGATCTTCTTGCCCACGAAGTTCTCTATGCGGTTATAGTCAAGATCCACGACCTTCTTCCCGATCTCCTCAGGGCATGACACCTGCATCTTTCCCACGATCTCACCTCCGGCAAGTTCCTGAATCAGGAGGGCTGCACGCTTGGCTGCATATTCCACGATCAGCGGGTCGGCACCTCTCTCATAGCGGAATGAGGCATCCGTCTTGAGGCCATGTCTCTTGGAACTCTTTCTGATGGAGACAGGGTTGAAGTATGCGCTTTCAAGGAAGACATCAGTCGTAGTCTCCGTCACACCTGAATGCTCTCCGCCGAACACTCCGGCAAGACACATAGGCTTCACAGCATCTGCAATCATCAGGTCAGCTGCACTGAGAGTACGCTCGACCCCGTCAAGAGTCACGAACTTCTCACCTTCCTCTGCCCTGCGCACAACCACCTTGCCGCCTTCAATCTTTGCAAGGTCGAAAGCATGAAGAGGCTGTCCGACCTCGTGAAGAACGAAGTTTGTGATATCGACGATATTGTTGATCGGCCTGAGTCCGATTGCAAGGAGCTTCTTCTGAAGCCACTCCGGTGACGGAGCCACCTTCACTCCCTTGATAGTAGTTCCGATATATTTCGGTGCACCGTCAACGGCAGTCACCTCCACAGGAACCGCCTCGCCAGCACCACCGTCAGCCCAAGCCGAGACATCAGGAATATTCAATGCACATGGGACACCATTATGCTTGAGATATGCATACAGGTCACGCGCAACTCCGATGTGCGATGCCGCATCCACTCTGTTCGCTGTCAGTCCGATTTCAATGAGGGCATCTGTCGCAAGACCGAGATAATCCTTAGCCGGTGTACCTACGATAGCCTCTGGATCAAGCACCATGATTCCGTCATGCGACTCTCCGATTCCGAGTTCGTCCTCTGCGCATATCATACCGAAAGACTCCACACCGCGGATCTTTGACTTCTTTATCTTGAAATCCTCTCCAAGAACAGTACCTACTGTTGCAAGCAGCACCTTCTGACCTGCAGCCACATTAGGTGCTCCGCAGACAACCTGAAGAAGTTCTCCTTCGCCTGTATTGAGCTTTGTTATATGCAGGTGATCCGAATCCGGATGCTCGACACACTCTACTACCTCTGCTACGATGACTCCGGCAAGACCGCCCGGAATCTCCTCAATCTGTTCAAGGGCATCTACTTCCAGTCCTATGGAAGTCAAAGCCTCTGCCACGGCCTCTGGAGCGAGGTCACACTCAAGATAGTCCTTGAGCCAATTGTACGAAATCTTCATATATTGATAATTTTAAAATTCTTATATATTCTTCACTTGATTCAGAACGACTGTCATTCAATATCTTCCTTTGAAAAGAGAGAGCCGACAAACTCACGCTTGTCAAAGACCTTCAGGTCATCTATTCCCTCTCCTATACCGATGAACTTGATAGGCACCTTGAACTGGTCCACGATTCCGACCACGACTCCACCCTTCGCAGTTCCGTCAAGTTTTGTAACTGCCAACGCCGTAATATCCGTTGCACGAGCAAACTCCTTTGCCTGCATGTATGCATTCTGTCCGGTCGAGCCATCAAGAACCAGCAGAACCTCATGCGGAGCATCAGGAACGACCTTTCTCATGACATTGCGTATCTTGGTGAGTTCATTCATCAGGTCAATCCTGTTATGCAGACGACCCGCCGTGTCAATAATCACAACGTCAGCTTCTTTTGCAACCGCTGACTTCACGGTATCAAAGGCAACTGAAGCCGGATCAGAGCCCATCTGCTGCTTGACCAGATCTACACCGGCACGCTCCGCCCACACTGTCAGCTGGTCCACTGCAGCAGCCCTGAATGTATCTGCCGCTCCAAGAACGACCTTCTTGCCCAGCGCCTTAAGAGTGCTCGCGAGTTTGCCTATAGTCGTGGTCTTTCCCACTCCATTCACTCCCACGACCATGATTACATATGGCTTCTTCGAGAAATCAAAAGGGACTACCATGTCACCGCCATCTTCCTTGACATTCAGGAGTGATGCGATTTCATCACGCAGAATATCCACAAGTTCGTCAAGAGACACATACTTATCCTGGCGGACACGCTCTTCCAGATTCTCAATGATCTTGAGAGTCGTATCAACACCCATGTCAGTAGCAAGCAAAGCCTCCTCAATTGCATCCAGAACATCATCATCCACCTCTGTCCTTCCCACGATAGCCCTCGAAAGCCTGTCGAAAAAACTCCTGTTCGTCTTCTTGACTCCTTTGTCAAATATTCCCATACAAAATCAAAATTATAACCTACAAATGTAATGATTTTTGATGTATAAAAAAAGTGGCAGTGCTGATTATCAGCACTGCCACTCAACATATCACAAGAAAGAATTATTTCTTTGCGAAGAATTCCTTGGTCTTGTCTTCCTCAACGAGCTCCTCAGTGAAAACATAAGCTCCAGTCTTTGGCGACTTGTCCATGCGGATACACTTAACCATCTTCTTGAGCGTACCAGCCTTGAAGGTTGCGACTGCTTTCTTTGCCATATCTTAATTCCTCCTAATTATTTAATCTCGCGATGAAGAGTTACCTTCTTCAGGAACGGATTGTACTTCTTACGCTCCAGACGCTGAGTTGTGTTCTTCTTGTTCTTAGTAGTGATGTATCTTGAGATACCTGGTACACCGCTCTCTCTCTGCTCAG
>CAZMNZ010000041.1:0-15942 GCA_964567765.1 uncultured Muribaculaceae bacterium | reverse complement strand
CGCATTTACAAAAGCCAGAGAGTCAGATATGCGCCCTGCATTTTGAGAGGACAGACCTGTCTGTGAAACGGCTTCCGTCACTCATGAGATAACTTGCCACCAGCTTGTGTGTAATACCCGGCCTGCCCAAGGTTGAAGAGGTATAAGTCGAATTGACGCTATGCACCACGCCATATTCGACACTATAGTTTCTGGCAAGGATAATCTCTTTGTTTGGCCCCTCGGAGACACGGAGCTTATTGAAGAGTCCGCTATAGTTTGTCGAATATGTTTCCGCATTATACAGCGAATATCCGCTTGTCGTCATAAACTCATCCGCTGCATCTGCCGCCAGCTGAAGATAATATGTGTAAGGCTGTGCATCTGCCGGAAGTGTCGCAAGAGTATTCATATCCGCACTTCCGTCAGTTGTCTTACCTGCATGATATTTACGGAAGGTTCCTTCAAAAAGGCAGATGCGGGACTTGAGCGCAAGAGCCGTCCACTTGGTCACCCGGTAGTCCGAATGGGTGTCCGGAAGCTTTTCTATCGCATAGTCGATGTCCTCTATCATCCTCTGCATCACATACTCACGACTGTCGCGAGGCTTGTAGAGGTCAGCGGCATCAGAACTGATGGTGTGGTCATACCAAGGCACATCGCCGAACATCTTTACCTTTTCGAAATAGAAATACGCACGGAAGAAACGTGCAAGACCCACATACTCCTCACGGACATTCTGGTCCTTGCAGTTGTCGGAATACTCGATAAGGGTGTTGATGTCACGGAGCTTGGTCCAGTTCCAACCCGAATCACCGGAATTGATGGTGCGCGCACCCCAAAGCGGTTGGCTGAGTTCCAGACCGATCATGACGTCGCTGAACTCATTGTGGATGTCGCTGCCCCCCGGGAACATAGTATAAAACGCATTCGAATAAGTCTGCATCTCTGTCTCACTGGACAGGAACATCTCCGGGGACATCGCAGCCTGAGGAAACCTGTCAAGGAATCCCTCACAGGAAACGAATGCCATGGAAGCAGTTAAAAATGCAAATATATGTTTGATAGTAGCTTTCATATAGTCAGTCATTAGAAGTTAATATCAATACCGAACATAAAGGTTTTCTGCCATGGATAGATATGACACTTTCCGCCGACTAAAGCCATTTCAGGGTCCATGTAGTCACACTGAAGTCCCGGTGCTATGCAGGCAAGATTCTCTCCTGAGAAATAGATACGGATGGAGTCCATCTTTATCCTGTCCATCCACTTCTTAGGCAAGGTGTATCCGAATGTCAGATTCTTCAGACGACAGTAACCGATGTTCTGGAGGTATCGGTCATTGACTGTTCCCAGCTCATCATTCTTGCCGAACGCAGCGTACGCGCGAGGGCGTGGGAAATATGCATCCGGATTATCTTCCGACCAGCATCTGTCAAGAAAATCCTTCTGGATCCATGATGCGAAAGGACGGGCATAAAGTCCCCAGAAATATCTTGCATCATTGCCCGGATACCAGTCCTGACGACCGATTCCCTGGAAAAATATTGAGAAATCGAATCCGTAGAAATTGAATCCTAAATTGAGACCGTACTGATAGCGAGGTTGTGAGTTACCTATGATTTTCCTGTCTCCGGGGTTATCTACGGTATTGCTTCCCGCTCCGATGATGCCGTCACCGTCCGTGTCGACATATTTAAGGTCTCCGGCACGAAGTCCCTTGTCATCTCCTGTGGTTGAATAGTTGTGGGCGCAGACAGGAGATTGATCTACAGGATAATTTCTTGCCTCATCGTCAGACTTGAACAAGCCGTCTGTAACATATCCCCATATCTCGCCATAACGCATGCCTTCGTAGTATGTCGAAAGATCCTTGGTAGGATTGTCGAATTTGGTGATTTCCCCCACATAGTCATTGAAGGTCGCAGTCACACTATAGTCGAACGGCTGACCGAAAAGCATGAAGCGGTCACGCCATGTCAAAGCGAGCTCATAACCCTTTGTGCGAAGGTCGGCATTGTTGGTCTTAGGGGCAGACGCACCATAAACTGACGGCAGGGCCTTTCCTGTCGTCAGCATATTCCTGGTATCCCTGATATACGCCTCACCTGAGAATGTAAGCCTGTTGTTGAAGAACGTAAGGTCAAGTCCAAGGTTTGACTGACTTACGGTTTCCCATGTCAGGTTGGATGCAACCGGTGGGCTGTATGTGGCGATAGCGGACTTGTCTCCATCGAACAGATAGGACTGTGTACCCAATGTGACAGTACGGATGTAGTCGTAATAACCCACCTGCTGGTTACCGAGGCTACCGTAAGAGAAACGCAGCTTTGCATCGTTCCACCAATGCTTTACAGGAGAGAAGAAATTCTCCTCCGAAATTCTCCAGCCCAATGAAAATGACGGGAAGATACCGAAACGCTGTCCCTTAGGGAAGCGGGATGTGCCGTCATAACGACCGCTGATCTCGGCAAGATACTTTCCGTTATAGTCATAGTTGATTCGTCCGAAGAAGCCCAGCAAGGCATACTCTGTCAAGCCTCCTGTGGTATTGAAGCGCTTGTTTCCTTCTTCATCAGAACCTACAAGATTCATATCGTTCAGTTCATCAGACAAAAGGTCATATCCCTGAGTTGTCAGCGTCTTGTGATTATAGGTCTCATAGTTTCCTCCCACCATCACCTTGAGATTGTGGGCATCCTTGAATGTATCCGTGTAGGTCGCATAGACGTTGGCAGAATGTATGTCGATGGTCTGAAACTGCTCCTGAAGCATATCTTCGCCGACACCGGTAGTAAGAGTTTCCGTCATACCGGGAATGGTAGCAGCGTATGTCAGATTGACGTGGCGGTATCTTGCAAGATAGTTATTGTCAGAGAAGGTGTAGTTTCCCTTGATCTCCAGCTGCTTGACCGGCTTGATGGTCACCTCGATGGTATTGGTGAAGTTGCCTGTCTTCTGGCTGTTCTTATAGTTCTGATTGTCAAGGATTCCTACGTAATACTGTCCGCCACCACCGAAATCATCCTTGAAGAAATAGTTTCCGTCAGGGGTGATAGGGGTGAGATACGAGAAATAACCTCCTGTCAGACAGTAGAAGGTATCGCCCTGATTGATGGCACCCGGGTAAGTATATGTAGTTGAATAGTAAGCGGCATTATTGCTTATGTTCAACCATTTTGTGGCATCGAAAGAGATACGTGCACGCAGGTTGTACCTGTTGTGGATATCCGGATTCTGCTTATAGATACCCTGTTCCTTGCTGAAATTACCCGAAAGGAAATACTTCACGCTCTTGGTGCCGCCTCGGAATGAAATGTCGTGGCTCTGAACAGGCTTGATGTCATTGAAGAAGTAGTGCCACCAGTCAGTATTCGCATAGTACTTATATGTGTCGCGTCCCATACTCTGGTCCATTACTACCCATGGCCGGTCAGGGTGTTCCACCTTGTCATTACGACGTATCCACAACTCGTACATGTCGTCTTCATCGTAACGTATCTGTGGCTGTCCTGAATATGACTGCATGAAGAGATTGGCAAGATATACGGAATCATAGCCGCGTGTTTCCCAATCTGTCGATGAAGTGGGAGCTGTGAAACCGAAACGTCCGCTGTAACTGATATTGGCGCGTCCCTCGTTGTTATTGCCGGATTTAGTGGTCACAAGCACGACTCCAAAGGCTGCCTGCGCTCCATAAACAGCAGCTGAGGACGCATCCTTCAGGACTGAGATACTTTCCACATCATTAGGATTGACCCGGTCCAATGACCCTACCACTCCATCCACCAGCACAAGCGGTGACCCTGAGTTGATAGAGTTCCATCCGCGGATGTTCAGTGACACACCCTGACCAGGCTGACCAGAGGAAGTCGTCACCGTCATACCCGGCACTGTTCCCTGAAGAATCTGACCAAGATTGGAACGTGAACGATTACCGATAGACTCCGAAGACACAACCGACACGGCTCCGGTAAGGTTTTCCTTCTTGGTCGTTCCATAACCGACCACGACAACCTCATCGAGAAGCTGAGTGTCATCCATGAGATGAACTGTCACCTTCGAGGATGTGCCAACCTTCACGATTTCTGTTTTATAACCGAGACATGTCAAAGTCAGCTGTTTGTCTGATGGGGAAAGATTTACAGTGCAGACTCCATCAATATCGGTAACGCCACCTGTACCATCGGTCTTAAGAACTGCTGCACCTATAATTGGCATCTGGCTCTTATCCAACACAGTAACAGTAATGGATGACGGTGTTTTAACCGGTATCCCGGACACGGGGGGGGCAATCAGCACTATCTGATCTCCCTTGATTTCAAAAGATATTCCCACCGGTGTAAGCATCTGTTTCATCGCTTCCCCGACAGGCAGATTCTCGGCAGACAACGAGACCTTTCTGGTCATATCTGTCTTGTCCGTGTCATAGAAGAAAGTATATCTGCTGGCTTTCTCTATGACAACCACCGCTTCTGATAACGGCTTGTCGCTTATATTCACCGTTATGCGGTCTGCACTCGTTTGCGCGAATACAGAAATAACGGAGAATACGGCAATTACGGTCAGTAATAGTTTGTGTTTCATAAAAAATGGGTTATAGTATTTCCGAAATGATTATCCTATGGTCGTTGGTATAGAGGTATTTCATAGGGTTGATCCTGCTCATGATGTCGAGGATCTGGTCGATGGGTTCCTCACGGATGGTGAAGGTGTAGGAGCAGGATGCTTTAAGAGCGTCCGCCACGATGATTTCCACTCCGTACCATTTGGAAAGATAACGGCAGACTTCTCCGAGAGATGCCTGAGTGAAGGTCAGACGGTCCTTGGCCCAGCAGGCTGCAAAGGCCACATCATCCGTACGGTCAATCAGATTGCCTGTCTGCTTGTCAAATATTGCGGAATGTCCGGGTGTCAATGAGCATGTCATGCCGGTCATTGTCGCCACATCCACTGAACCGTCAACAAGACTGACTGTGATGGTCTGATCATTCTCCAAAACATTGAAAGTGGTGCCGTAAACAGTAATGTCTATATCATCTACACAGACAGTGAATGTGTTTTCGGCATCTTTGGCGACATCAAAATAAGCTTCGCCATCAAGCGAAACCGCCCTGTTGGTCTTTGAGAATGTGTTGTCGTAGGAAAGGGATGCACCCTTGTGAAGCACTACGCTTGATCCGTCCGGAAGAAGTACAGATGACTTGCCGGTCACGCAGGCATAAGTCTGGGTAAGTGCCGGTTCCTCTCTGTATATATTATATAAGGTAAAGCAGACCGCAGAAATAGCAGCAACTGATGCAGCTATGGCAAACGGCTTCCATATATTTGATATTCTGTGGCGGACCCTGCCGTATGCTTTCCGAGACTCGAATTCCCCAGCATTGGAGACAGTGCTGTCCCACACTCTTTTCAGAGCATCATATTTTTTCTGATTGCCTTCCGCTGAAAGCCACTCGTTGAGAATTGTCTTTTGAGAATCTGTCAAATCGCCTCTGAATGAAGCGATTATAATACCTATAGGGAGTTTTCCCGTCTTAGTGTTATCATTCATTTTGACATGTCATTTTACATACGACACGCCAAGAACAGGGATACCCTATAAAAAATTGAACATTTTATCAGAAAAACAGCGTAAGGATGAAGTTGCGCTTGACGGTGAGGTGAAGAAGCTTGCGGATGCGGGTGACATCGGCCTCGACAGTCTTCTCTGACACATTGAGCTGAAGGGCTATCTGGGCATTTGTCTTGCCCTCGTCCCGTTTCATTTTCCAGATGGAGCGCGCTCTGTCCGACACTGTTTCCAATGCGGCGCTGATGACGGCCGAGATGTCTTGTATGTCTATATCTGCGAGAGCCGGATCAAGAACCGGAACATCTAAGGTGTCTCCCAGAGCTTCAGGCTTGACTCCTCTGAGATAGTTCAGAGAGCGGTTCTTTACGGAAGTGAACAGGTATGAGCGGATGGATTTCCCGATATTGATACGGGCCGAGTTCTTCCAGATGAAGATAAAAAGATCTAAAACGACATCTTCTGCATCCATCTTGTCTTTCAGAATCTGGAATGCATACTCGCACAGAGACGGGTAGAAATGTTCAAAGAGGGGGCGGAACGAATTAGGCTGCCCTTCCCTGAAATTATTCCATAATATGTTTTCCCTGTTGATGTCCATTCTCTACATTGTTACTCGCAAAGATATGACTTTTTATGGTATTAACTACATTTTTAAGGCGACTTTGAGGTGGTGGAGTACTGAAATCTGAAAAATACCCATATGAAGTTTAATAAAAGCTGATTATAGGTTAGATGCGTCAGTCAGTGACAGTCATTTCGCAGTTCCGGCAGTCAAAGTGAAGGGCGAAGCGCTGGCCGTTGTTCAGAAGAAAGAGCGGGCCGCTGTCCTTGGCACCCTGATGGATCGGGCAGAGGCCGAGTTCATGACGGATGCAGTATTTCGTGCGCATGAGTTCCGCTCCCTCCTTATGGGTGAGTTCGTATGCCTTTTCGATGGAGGCTGCTCCCGACGACTGATAGATTTCTTCGGAAAGCCTGTTGGAAATGTTCTGTCTGTATGAGGCCTTGCCCTCAGGGAATGATACGGCCTGTGTGTCAAGAGAGCGGTTGAGCAGAGGAACTGCCTTGCAAGGGATCTCATCCAGAAGTTCTGCCAGAGATCTTCTCGCTGCATTCAGTGCGGAAGACGGCATGAACGGCAGTCCTTGTGGCGCCGTCACTTTGCCAAGGCGGAATCTGTAATGTCCGACGCTTTTTTCAATCTGGGTGGTTATCAATCCCGACATTCTCTCCTGATTGTCAGCCTTGACTTCGCCCGCATCAATGGATAGGGTGACTTTTTGCCCGTCCTCAGTCGCAGCAGATGCATCAAGCCTCCATCTTTCTCCGTCAGACTTGAATGACAGGGTGGCCTCCACCAGAATCTCCCTGATGCATGCCTGTCTTTCAATCTCCCTTTCAAAGGCCGTGTTGATGTTGCGGTAGAGGGCAGCTCCTGCAAAGAGCGCAGGCACATTCTTGCACCTGATGACGTTTCCTGTGCATACATCTCCACGGAATCCCTCCACCTTTCCTTGTCTTGACACGAAAGAAAATCCGTCGCCGTTGTTGAGGCAGACTCCTTTTGCCGCCTGAATCCGTATCTCTCCCTTTCCGATGGATGTCACGGTTCCCACCGGTTCTCCCATTGATTTGGCCGCCTCCATGGCCGCCCACTTGCCACGCCTGCCCTCCAGAAACAGTTCAGTGTAGCCTCTGTTGAAGGTCTTGGCGGTGTCCGGAGTGAAGCCTCCCGTGACTGAGCCGAATGACTCGCGGACATATTCTCCGTGTCCGCTTTCAATCAGGTTGTCAAGCGCGATGGAATAGTCTCTTACTACATTCCTGACATATGACTCGTTCTTGAGACGGCCCTCGATCTTGAACGATGTGATTCCCGCATCCGCGAGGTCCTTGAGTCTTGAGCGCAGATTATAGTCCTTCAGTGAAAGCAGCGCCTTGTCACGGACCAGCACCCTCCCGCTGGAGTCCACGAGGTCATATCTTGATCTGCATGCCTGGATGCATGCTCCTCGGTTGGCGCTTCTGCCGGAAATCTTCTCGGAAAGATAACACTGGCCGCTGTAGCAGACGCACAGGGCGCCATGAACAAAGAACTCCAGTTCGCAGGTGACTGCCTCGCGGATTGCCCTGATGTCTTCAAGGGAAAGCTGCCTTTCGAGAATCAGCCTGGAGAATCCCAGACTTTCCAGCCATCTGGCCTGCTGCGGTGTTCTGATCGCGCACTGGGTGGATGCGTGGAGGGGAATCCTGACCTCTTCGCGAAGGTTCCCGATTCCTCGTCGCGCCATCTCCACCACAGCCAGATCCTGGACTATGATGGCATCGGCTCCGGCCTCCTGCACTTCCAGCATGAATCTGTATGCGTCCTCCAGTTCGGAGTCATACAGGATGGTGTTTAAGGTTATGAATATCTTTGCACCGAAGCGGTGAGCATATTCGCACAGCCGCCTGATGTCCTCTATGTCGTTTCCGGCAGCCTGTCTTGCTCCGAACTGCGGTCCGGCTATATACACAGCATCGGCACCGCAGTAGATTGCTGCGATGCCGATATGCATGTCTCTTGCCGGAGCAAGCAGTTCAAGATGTCTCATTACTTGCTGAGCTCAGCGATCTGATACTTTGCAAATTCGCCGAAGTTAGGGTCGCCGAGAATCATGTTGTAATACTCGATGGCCTTTGCCTTGTCACCCATAGCCTGAGCAGCTGTTGCAATCTTGTATTTGAGCTGGTTCACTGCCTTAGGCTTTGCCTCAGGAAGAGCGAGTTCGAAATTAGCGACAGCCTCAGCGTTCTTACCAAGACCCTGGAGTGCGTCACCTGCTGTTTCGTATGCTGCGGAAGCAGGCTCGTATCCGAGAGATTTGTTTGCATGGTCAAGAGCCTCCTGGTAGTTCTTTGTCTTGAGGCTTGCCTTTGCCTGCATGAGGGAAATGTTTGCAAGTCTTGGAGTTGCTGCCTTCTCCTGACCGTTCTCCATGGCCTGGAGGAGATATTTCTCTGCCTCATCGAACTTCTTGAGTCTGTAGTAGCTGTCACCGAGGTTGAATGCAGCTGCACCGTTAGTTGGATCCATTTCAAGAACCTTGGTGAAGTTCTCGATAGCGCCTGCATAGTCCTTGTTTCTCTTTGCTGCGGTTCCTGCAGTGTTGTACATGTTCATCTGGCTGTTCTTCACGAGCTCCTCAGCTTCAGCAGCCACTTCTGCATTACCATAACCCTCAGCCACTTCCTTAGCCTTGTTGAATGCCTCGATGGCTCCTGCGAAGTCCTTTGCGTTGTAAAGGTCCTTTGCCATCGAGAGAGTCACTGAGCAGATTGCGTTCTTACAGTTTGCAACAAGGTCAGCTGCCGGCTCACCGAGAGCCTCACCCATCTGGAGGGCTGTCTGGAAATAAGTAAGAGCCGCTTCGTTGTTGCCCATCTGGAGCTCAGTAGCTCCGCTGTTGTAGTTTGTTGTCGCTTCGTTGATGTCCTGTGCTGATGCAATCCCTGCAGTCATCGCAACTGCTGTAATCAAAAGAAAAAATCTCTTCATCGTACTATCTTTTTGTTTAACATTAATTTCCTAAATGTCGCAGAAATGCAAAAATAGGAATTTTTTATCGTATTTTTGCAAATCCTAACGGTAATGACAATGAAAAAAGTGTATAAATACATATGTATATGCATTTTATGGCTTCTGGCAGCGGTTTTTTCCGCGGCTCAGGATCTGCCTCTGATGCCCTCCGATCCGGCTGTGACAACCGGAGTCCTGCCGAACGGCATGTCATACTATCTGGCTGCAAATCAGACCTCTAAAGGTCTTGCCGATTTCGCCTTAATCCAGAAGACCGGTCTTCAGACGGTTCCGTCTGCAGATGCCCTGAAGACAGTGTCTGTGTCAAGGGAAACACTGGCTTCACTGCCTCGTATGAAGTCCTGTTCACCTCAGGCTTTTCTTGCCGGTCACGGCGTCGTTCCCGGCAAGGACGGCTTCGTCAAGGTCTCTGACAATGCAACTTTGTATCATTTTGATAATGTGGTGGTTTCAGCGGGGGAGACAGTCGTGGATTCCACGGTTCTCCTGCTTCTGGACATTGCGGACAGAGGGACTGACAAGGGTGATGAGTTTATGAGCAGGTGGTATGCTCCGTCTGACCAGGCGGTTGTCGTTGCAGGTGATGTGGATGTCAGGAAACTGGAGGAGAAGTTGAAGATAATGTCCCTCATGATCCCGGCAGGCGAGTCCAGTCCAAGGAAGGAATATGTCTGGCAGGATGCTGATGAGGCTGTCTATGAGACCTCTCCATATCAGTCACGCAATCTTGCCACGGTGTCAGCAACATGGACTTCACCCAGGACACCGCGTGAATACATGAACACTATCCAGCCGGCCATATACCAGATGTTTGTGGCAGAATTGGGAATCATTGCGAAGGAGCGTCTGACACATGGTTTCCGTATGTCAGGAATACCTGTGGCCGACATATCATACGATCATATCGACAGCATAAGGTCTTTGGGCGACGAAAGTTTTACAATAAGCGTTTCTGTCGCTCCCAAGCATGCGGATGCTGCCATATCGACCCTTGCAGGGGTCATGTCATCCCTGGATTCAGTCGGGGCTGAAGTTCATGAAGTGGAAATGGCACGCAGGAGGCATGTCGCTTCTGTGACTGAGCGTTCTCTGGAACCGCTCAAGTCGAATTCCGAATATGTGTCCAGGTGTGCCGCTTCGTTTCTGTATAACTCTCCTTTGTCATCTGAGAAGGAGGTTCTGAAGTTTCTCAGATCACGTGATCTTGACGGCGCAACGGAGCAGCGTCTTTTCAATAATGTGGTTGCAGCCCTGCTGGACGGTCAGAAGAATCTGACGGTGGAATGTCGCGTGGGAGGTGGTGTGGATATGGATTCCGACCATCTAAGGCGGCTTTTCACCTCGTCCTGGAATGAGCCGGGACAGGCAGGTCAGATCGTGTGCGTCCAGCCTGTGGACAGCATGCCGCTGCCGGGCCCTGTTGAGAAGATAAAGGTGAAGTCGATCCGTTCCGAACATCTCACTGGAGGGTCAGTGTGGACATTTGCCAATGGGTTCAAGGTCGCCTACAAGAGACAGGACACCGGTCGCAGGATGTATTACTCCCTGGCGATGAACGGAGGCTTCGGAAGCATAAGGAATCTCTCTGCCGGGGAAGGAGCATATATGACTGACTATCTGAGTCTCTGCCGTGTGTCAGGAATGGCGGGCAGCGACTTCCGTCTGGCTTTGGAGAAGAATGACATTTCCATGAATGCAGAGGTGAATCTCTCGAATGTCATTTTAAGCGGTTCGGCACAGGAGACCGATGTCGAACTTCTTTTGCGTGTACTTCTCGCAATGGTGAACGAGAGGGAGAATGATGAGGCGGAGTATTCGTACTATATGTCATGTGACAGTCTTCAGCATGAATTCAGGAAGGGAAGCATACGCGACAGGGTGACGGCCATAGACAGCCTGATATGTCCGGACAACATATATACCACCCTGAAGACTCCGGGCAGACTGACGGAGGGCTTTCCTGCAAAGGCCGACTCTTTCCTGAAGTCCCAGTCTGAAAAAATGAATGACGGACTTCTTGTGCTTGTCGGAAATATGGAGGAGACCAGGCTCAGAAAACTGCTTCAGAACTATATAGGGGCCTTCAGGACGACGGAACGCTCGTTTCCGAGAACGGTTGTCCGCTATCAGCCGGTGTCCGGCAGTTCCTCATATAAGGTCAAGGGTGCTGCCAACAGTGTGGATATGGCTCTAACCATGCGCTATCCTCTTGCTGCCGGGAATTATATGACGGCAGGCGTCGCGGCTGAAATCCTGAGGCAGAAACTTTCGGAGGAAATGAACGGGACTGGTGCATATGTGAGGCTGTCGCATAACTGCAGGATATATCCGGATGAGCGCTTCAATGTCATGATCACGCTTGAAGAGGCTTCGCCGGATGGATTTGCGGCAGGCAGTGAACTGACCGGCTTTGACGAGGCTCGGGACAGACTGGAAAAGATGGTCGGAGGACTCGCGAACCTTGAAGTGACTGAGGAGGATGTGGCAAAGTACAGGGCATTGCTGAAAGGCCAGATAGAATTGAATATGACCGATCCGAGATACTGGACCCGCGCCGTGACAATGAGGTATCTCGACGGCAAGGATCTGACTACCGGTTATCAGGCAAAGATCGATGCGGTGACCCCGGAAAAGGTCAAGGCATTGCTGGCGTCTCTGTCCGACGCCGGAAGAGTGGAATATATAATTGAAAAATAATACAGATATGTATCACGGGACCATAATCCAGATCGACGACTGCCTCATCTCTGAGGAAATCTTTACAGAATACTTTGCATGCGATTACGAAAAGTGCAAGGGCTGCTGCTGTGTGATCGGCGACAGCGGTGCTCCGCTTGAGGAATGCGAGGCCGAGGCCATAGAGAAGAACTATGAGATATTCTCCCCGCTGATGTCGCAGGAAGGACGCCTTGCCGTGGCGGACAAGGGTTTCTTTGAAATAGATATAGACGGTGATATGGTGACTCCGCTTGTCCCTGGCAGCGAGGAGTGTGCATATACGCTCTTCGATGAGGAAGGCAACTGCTTCTGCTCGATGGAACGTTGCTGGTTCCAGGGAAAAGGCGACTTCCGCAAGCCGATCTCGTGCTGGCTCTACCCGATCCGCATCACTCAGTTGAGCAATGGAACCCGTGCCCTGAATCTTCATCGCTGGCACATCTGCCAGGATGCCTTCGCCAAGGGCAAGAAAGAAAAGGTCCGCGTCTATGAGTTTCTGCGCGAACCTATCGAACGGTATTTCGGAGAGGAATTCTATCAGGCGATGTGCGCCGCTGCAAAGAAGATCAACGGTTAAGTCTCTACTCGGCAGAGTAGAATCTGTGCTCCAGTCCTGAAGCAAGTCTGATCACATCCTTCCTGAGTCCTTCAAGTTCGAATCCTCCTGCCGTTCTTGTCAGGATGATCCTGTCCTCGTACATCTTGGGCAGGCGGCCGGAGATGCCCCTCAGCCTGAATGTGACCTGATCAGGAGTCTCTGATTCGATGACGTATCTCCTGTCCGTAAAGAACTCCAGGATTTCGCTTCTGACCTCGTTCCAGTCCCTTTCCACAGGCACCTCCCTGCGGATGAATCCGACTTTCGGATAAACGGCCGATACGACCGCAAAGAACACCGCTATCTTCCAGATGGAGTCCCAACCGTCCTCGAAGATGGCGTCAATATTGCCTTCGACGGCTCCGATGAGTATGAGTGCTCCCACGATGAGGGAGGTCAGGAGTGAAAAATAGATGAAGTATTTGACTGCTCTTACGAAATATTTCATGGCTCTGTATTTGCTTGGCGCATTCCTGCGCCGTGGTTAACATCGCGCAAATATAAGAAAACTCCGATATTTTGCTATCTTTGTGCCCGTAAAAGAAAATGATATGGAACAGAATGGATTAAAAAAGGTGATGTATCTTCTCATCGTGGTTGCTGTGCTTCTTGCAGGTGCTCTTGCATATGTGTGGTATCAGCAGTCTTCGCTTGTGAAGGAACTCACGATCGATAAGGAAAACCTTACTCAGGAGATGATCGCTCTTCAGAATGACTATGCTTCACTGTCATCTGACTATGACACCATCAACTCGCAGCTTGACTCTTCACGCGAGGAGGTGTCTCAACTCATCGAAAGGATTAAGAAGACAGAGGCGACTAACAGGAGCAAGATCCGTCAGTACGAACGTGAACTCGGAACTCTCCGCAGCATCATGAAGAACTATATCGTTCAGATCGACTCCCTCAACACCCTCAACAAGAAACTTACGGCAGACGCGGCAGCGGCACGTCGCGAGGCGGCAGAGAGCCGTCGTCAGAGCGAGGAACTCAGCAAGACGGTGGAAAGTCTTTCAGGCCAGGTGGCAGCCGGCTCTGTGCTCAAGGCACGCGGACTCAGGATGGAGGCCTACAATGGTTCGGACAAACTCACAGACCGCAGCAGCAGGGTAGTGCGTCTTCTTACGACGCTCAGCCTGGTTGAGAACGATCTTGCGGCAAAGGGTCCGGTGAGAGTGTATATCAGGGTCAAGGGCCCGGATGGAATCCTCCTGACCAACAGTTCTCAGAGGACATTCGAGGTGGCAGGCGAGCCGATGATATGTTCAGCCTCACGTGAGGTGGACTATCAGGGCAAGGAGGTCGAACTCAGCATCTATCTGAACGACATCCCTGAATATGTGAAGGGTATCTACACCGTCGAGGCCTACACGGAGCAGAGCAAGCTCGGCGAGGCTGAAATGATGCTCAGATAGTCGTGATATACGTCCACGTCCCTTTCTGCAGGAGTTTCTGCACCTATTGCGACTTCTATTCGGAGGTTGCGATCAGGTGCCGCAAGGCGGAGGATGCCTTGAAACAGGACCGACTTTTCGAAGAGTTTGCGCAGGCACTTTGTGCAGAGGCGGTTTCCAGGGCAGGGGAGATCTCGGACGAAGTGAATACGTTATATATAGGAGGTGGCACCCCGTCGGTGCTGCCTCTTTCTGCTTTCAAGGCATTGACCAATACTCTGGGAACCCTGCTCTCTGGAGCCTCCGGAGGCGGTCTTGCAGATCCGTCTTATATGACGACCTCAGGAAGGAGAGCCTTTGAAGAGTTTACAGTCGAGGTGAATCCCGAAGACATCATAGAGAAGGGACATGCCTATGTTGAGGGGCTTCTGGATCTCGGAGTCAACAGGGTCAGTATGGGGGTGCAGTCGTTCGATGATTCCGTTCTGAAGTTCATGAACCGCCGTCACTCTTCGGCAGACGCTGTCAGGGCATATCGGATTCTGGAAGAAGCCGGTGTCAGGAACATAAGCATTGACCTTATCTTCGGCCTTCCGCAGTTGTCCATGGACCAGTGGAAGAGCACGCTGGACAAGGCGTTGAGCATATCCTCCCGTGGCATCTTGCCCCAGCATGTGTCATCCTATCAGCTTTCCGTAGAGCCAGGCAGCATGCTTGCCCGGCTTGCTGAAAAAGGAGTCTGGTCCGAAGCCTCGGATGAGGTCTGTCAGGAGCAGTATTCCGCTTTGTGTGAGGCACTTGCTTCGGCCGGATACCACCACTATGAAATCTCGAACTTTGCACTTCCGGGATATGAGGCAGTCCATAATTCGGCATATTGGCGCCATGTGCCTTATGTGGGACTGGGATCGGGCGCTCATAGTTTTTCCGGGCTTGAAGGGGGCTCCGTGCCCGGACAGTCAGATGTGACGCGGTTCGGATCAGGAGAGGACTCGCCCCTCTCCAAAGCAGTACGTCAATGGAATATCGATGACCTTCATGCCTATCTTGAAGCGTATCGCCGCGGTGATTTTTCTGCGATCCGTGATGGCGAAACCCTTACCGATGAGCAGATGGTCCTGGAACACATAATGCTTGGACTTCGTACTTCCGCCGGTCTCCCTGCCGGTTATCTGAGGTCTCATTGTGATCCTGCCGCGCTCGATCGTGCTCTTTCCTGCGGTGACCTGCAGACTGTGTCGGAAGGGCGGCAATCAGCAGGAGCAGTCGGCCTGCGGCGTATTTCATCACCAGCGGATTCGGGCGGAGACCGCCTTCGCATTCCGGAATCCCGTTTCTTCGTTTCCGACTCCATAATATCCTCACTTGTCTGTCAGACGATTTGATTTTTATAGAAGCGTGATGCGTAAACAATAGATTCACAACAACTTAACTGGTTTTGCTCGCATGGCGCGGACGTCGAGCAAAACCACTAAAGCCCCTGATGTTCAGCATATTACGAATCACGCTGGAAATTGCGACTGACCAGCAGTATTGTCCTTAAAATTTACTACATTTGCGGGATGTCCGGGAAGCCGCTCCCGGTCATGGAATAGAAAAATCAATCCTAATATATTATGGCAAAGAGAGTTCTGGTTTCCGGTGGTGCCGGTTACATCGGCAGTCATGTGACTGTCGAACTTATCGAGGCCGGCTACGAAGTGGTTGTGGCCGACAATATGTCAAACTGTGACATGACCTGCTTTGAAGCTGTGAAGAAGATCACCGGCAGGGATGACATTCCTTTCGAGCAGATTGACTGCTGTGACGCTGCTGCAGTCGAGAAGCTGTTCACAGACTACAAGATCGACGCAGTCATTCATTTTGCAGCATATAAGGCTGTGGGTGAGTCAGTTGCTGAGCCGATCATGTACTATCGCAATAACCTTGTGTCCTTCCTCAACATCCTGGAGTCTTCCAAGAATCACGGCGGTTGCAACGTGCTCTTCTCGTCTTCTGCAACGGTCTATGGCGAGGCAGAGAAACTTCCTGTGACAGAGCAGACTCCGCGTCTGCCGGCGACATCCCCTTACGGAAACACCAAGCAGATGTGCGAGGA
>CAZMNZ010000040.1:0-16034 GCA_964567765.1 uncultured Muribaculaceae bacterium | reverse complement strand
TCTATTTTCTTCTAACTTTACCTCGTTATCTTTTCTCAAACTTGTCAATGAACTTGTCCGTTTTTCTCAAACGGGTTGCAAAGGTACGACTTTTTTCTTTACCTGCAAATTTTTCTGCACTTTTTTACAACATTTTTTGCAACTTTTTTATCATCCGACTCGACACAAAGCCTCAAAGTCCTAAAAATCAACATATTATATTTTGCGGTTTTCTATATGGATTTTTATGACTAATTTTGTCATCCTGACATAGAAACCATAACACCTATTATATATATGGAGAACAAGAAGACACAATTGCCGGAGAATGCCCATAGGGAGCTGAAGCCGGGAGAGGAGTACCAGCCGCTGCTGTCTCCCCAGAAGAACTACCCGGAAGTGACCCCATGGTCGGTGACTCTCGGAATCATAATGACCGTCATATTCTCTGCCGCAGCAGCATATCTCGGACTTAAGGTCGGACAGGTGTTCGAGGCAGCCATTCCTATAGCCATCATCGCGGTCGGACTGTCCAGCGGTCTGAAACGCAAGAATGCGCTGGGAGAAAACGTCATGATCCAGTCCATCGGCTCATGCTCAGGAGCAATCGTGGCAGGTGCCATATTCACTCTTCCGGCACTGTTCATCCTTCAGGACAAATATCCGGAACTGACCGTGAACTTCACAAAGGTGTTCTTCTCGTCACTTTTGGGAGGTATCCTCGGAATCCTCTTCCTGATTCCTTTCAGAAAATATTTCGTGAAGGAGCAGCACGGAAAATATCCGTTCCCTGAGGCGACAGCCACAACACAGGTGCTCGTGAGCGGAGAAGGCGGCGGAAAGGGAGCCAAGACCCTCCTCGTAAGCGGACTCATAGGAGGTCTGTATGACTTCATCGTATCCACTTTCGGACTCTGGGGCGAGACTCTCACCACCAAGATCCTTCCATGGGGCGCAGCAATAGCCGACAAGGCAAAGGTCATCCTTAAGGTGAACACCGGAGCAGCCGTCCTCGGACTCGGATATATAGTCGGACTCAAATATGCCTTCATCATCTGCTGCGGAAGTTTCCTTGTGTGGCTGGTGATCATCCCTGTGATGAACCTCATCTGGGGCGGCGATGTGATCGACCTGATGAACTCAGGAATCACCCAGACCATCGGACAGATGTCCCCTGAGCAGATATTCAAGGAATATGCACGCCATATCGGCATCGGTGGCATCGCGACCGCCGGAATCGTGGGCATCGTGAAGTCGTTCGGAGTAATCAAGTCTGCTGTCGGCCTTGCAGCCAACGAGTTCAGCAGAAAGAAGACAGGTGCAGAAGCAGAGGTCATCAGGACTCAGAGGGACATATCGATGAAGATCGTGGTCATAGGCATTGTCATCACCCTCCTCGTGGTGTTCGGATTCTTCGCTCTCGGAGTCGTGGATAACATCTGGCATGCTGTCGTGGGTGTGCTGATCGTGGGAATCATTGCATTCCTGTTCACCACCGTGGCAGCCAATGCGATTGCGATAGTGGGTTCCAACCCCGTCAGCGGAATGACTCTGATGACACTCATACTGACATCGCTCATCATGGTCGCAGTCGGACTCAACGGAACGGCGGGAATGACTACGGCGCTGATCATCGGCGGAGTTGTCTGCACCGCACTTTCTGTGGCCGGAGCCTTCATCACCGACCTCAAGATCGGATACTGGATCGGAAGCACCCCTAAGAAGCAGGAGACATGGAAGTTCCTCGGAACCCTGGTCGCCGCCGCTACGGTCGGAGGAGTGATGCTCGTGCTCAACAAGACATACGGATTCACCGGAGAAGGCGCCCTTGTGGCTCCTCAGGCCAATGCGATGGCGGCAGTCATCGAGCCGATGATGAACGGAGGAAGCGCACCTTGGCTTCTCTACGGAATAGGAGCGGTCATCGCCCTCGTCCTCACATTCTTCAAGGTCCCTGCCCTGCCTTTCGCTCTGGGAATGTTCATCCCGATCGACCTCAACATGCCTATGCTCGTGGGTGGAGCGATCTCATGGTTCGTGGGAAGCCGCAGCAAGGACAGCGCGCTGAACGAGGAAAGAACCGAGAAGGGCACGCTCATTGCCTCTGGTTTCATCGCAGGAGGAGCACTCATGGGAGTAGTCAGCGCCATCCTGAGGTTTGCGAATGTGGACGTATATATGAAGCCTTCGGCTTGGACTGAGCCTGTGGCCATTATTCCTTATACTGCCATTATCATATATATGGTGTATGCAGCATTAAAGGTGAGAAAGGAGAAATAGGAGATTCCCGGTCAAGCCGGGAATGACGGAAAGGACAAAGATAAGGAAGGCCGGAAGGACAAGAACGAAATAAGGATTATGAACGGAGTATTGGGTGCACTGCTTATGACGCTGATTGCCGGAGCTGCAACGGGCTTGGGCGGAGCACTCGTGCTGTTCAAGAAGAAACTCAGCAGCAATTTTCTCGCCGGTGCCCTGGGAGTGAGTGCGGGAGTGATGATCTTCATCTCGCTGGCGGAACTGTTCCCGGAAGCGCAGAGCATGATTCTCGGCACGGGAATGCCGCACGGGAAAGTCATGGTGCTGGTCGCTTTCTTCACAGGAATGGGTATAATCACTCTGATCGACTTCGCCGTTCCGGAGTATGAAAACCCTCATGAGGCATCGGGACTGTCGCTGGACGCAAAGACCCCGGCCGTGGGCATGCTGGAGCACTCCGGGAATGAGTCTGCGCTGAAAAGACTCGGCATAATGTCGGCCCTGGCAATAGCCATACACAACTTCCCGGAAGGAATAGCGACATTCATCGGAGCCCTTAACGACCCCGAAATGGGAGCGGGAATCACCTTTGCGATAGCCATACATAATATTCCGGAAGGAGTTTCCGTAGCCATACCTATATATTATGCGACCAGGAGCAAAGGCAAGGCCCTGCTGTATGCCACCCTGTCAGGACTCAGCGAGCCTGTGGGTGCTGCAATATGCTACGGAATCACAGAACTCTTCGGAGTGGAACTGACCGGCGGAAGTCCGGTGTTCCCTCTTGTGCTGGCGGCCGTGGCGGGTATCATGATATATATATCCCTGGATGAACTTCTGCCTACGGCGGAGAAATACGGCAAACACCATGTGGCCATCGCCGGAGTTGTCGGAGGAATGGCCATAATGGGAATCAGTCTGCTGATTGTCTGAATGACAATGTAATAAGCAATATAATTTATGGAAAAGATTTTAGACAGATTTCTCAGATATGTGGCTGTGGACACACAGTCGGACCCTGAGTCGGAATCACAGCCGAGCGCGGCAAAGGAGATGGACCTTCTGAAGATGCTGCGGGACGAACTGCTGGCGATGGGAGTGGAGGCCACTCTTGACGAGTATGGATATGTGATGGCAAGAATTCCTTCGAACTGCGGGAAGGACGACGTGCCTGCCATAGGATTCATTGCACACGCCGATACCGCTCCTGACGCATCAGGGGCAGATGTGAAGCCTCAGATCATAGAGAATTATGACGGAGGGGAGATTCCTCTCAAGGGAGTGCCTGGGCTCAGCCTTAAGCCGTCCGAGTTCCCTGAAATGAAGGACTCTGTGGGTCAGACCCTCATCACCACTGACGGAACCACTCTGCTAGGCGCGGACGACAAGGCAGGAATAGCGGAGATAATGGATGCGGTGCAGTATATTATGGAACATCCTGAGTTCAGGCATGGAGATATCTGCATAGGCTTCACTCCTGATGAGGAAATCGGAAGGGGAGTCGTGAAGTTCGACGTCGCGAAGTTCGGAGCAAAATACGCCTACACCCTCGATGGAGGTGCAGTCGGAGAACTTGAATATGAGAACTTCAACGCGGCAGGTGCCACTGTCACGATCCAGGGCCGCAACGTGCATCCGGGAACGGCGAAGGGCAAGATGAAGAATGCTATTCTCATAGGTATGGAGCTCAACAGCCTGCTTCCTGTGGAGCAGAAGCCGGAATACACCTGCGGCTATGAGGGATTCTTCCATCTGATAAGTTTCAAGGGAGAGGTGGAAAGCGCGACTTTCTCATATATAATCCGCGACCACAACATGGGCCTCTACGAGCAGAAGAAGGCATATATGCAGAAATGCGTCGACTTCATCAACGAGAAATACGGTGCAGGCACAGCGACTGTGGAGATCAGGCACCAATACTACAACATGCGCAAGGAGGTTGAGCCTCACTACCATATCGTGGAGAAGGCTATGAAGGCTATGGAGATGGAGGGCATCACCCCTAAGATCCAGCCGATACGTGGCGGCACGGACGGCGCTAACCTCTCGTTCATGGGGCTGCCATGCCCTAACATCTTCGCCGGCGGACATAATTTCCATGGAAAGATGGAATATGTTCCTCTCGAAAGCATGGAAAAGGCCAGCAAGGTCATCCTGAACATCATCTCGCTTTACGCCGAGTAGAGTACGTCATCCGTATATTACAGGGAAATCCCGGACAGGAACCGTTTTTTGCGACTTCTGTCCGGGATTTCCCTTATATTTCCGGATGGCAATAATCTATCTGCCACTCTCCTTCATTTTCTTTTCTTCGTATTTGCGGCGGTACTTTTCTAGGTACTGCGCATCCTTTTCTGCCTGCCGGGCAGCATCAACCAAGGCCTTCCGCTTTCGCTTACGTTCCTTTTCAAGTTTCTTGGCCTCCTTGGCGGCAAGTTTGTCTGCATCACGTTTATCCAGCTCCGCCCATCTGGCCTCCCGCTCCTCCTGTTTCTTTTTCTTCTTCGCCTCACGGGCAGCCTTTGCCTCCTCGCGTGCCTTGATCTTGGCCTCCTTGGCAGCCTTCCTGGCTGCCTCCTTTTCGGCAGCGGCAAGTTCTTCCGGAGTCATCGCAGCGACTGCGGCAAGCGAATCGACCACAGCCAGACTGTCAGCCGCCACCTTTATCGAGTCCGCAAGTGCAAGAGAGTCTATCTTGGCTGCCGAAAGAGAATCAGCCAAGGCAAGACTGTCAAGAACAGCAAGAGAGTCGGCAAACTGAAGGCTGTCAGCCAATGCCAGGCTGTCAAGACGAGCCCTTTCAGCGGCACGCTGCTCGGCTATTGCCCTGTCGCGTTCTCTGACTGCGCGAAGAGAATCACGCACCTCGATCTGTCGGTAGATGTCACCTATATATCCCGGGAAGTATTTTTCCGTCTGGACGAAAGTGGCACGAGGACGCGCCTCATACGACTTTCTCTGACTTGGTCTGAGAGAGAGCGGAGTCACAGCATAACGGTCGGCCGGACGTTTTTCCGGCTGCCAGTTGAAGCCTTTGAGTTTCAATTCCTCCGAAGTCAGTTGAACCACAGGATAGCCGTCATTCTTGGCCTGGTCGAAATAGTACACCCTCTGGAGTTCGCCGTCCTTGAATGTCGCAGAAAGCATCTTTGATTCCGCCTTGTTGACCGTGGCAAGGGCATCGTTCTCTTCAAGATAGAACAGCGCATTCGCTCCTCCCAGCACATCGAAACGCTTCAGTCCACCTTTATCATCGAAATATGCCAGCATTTCCGCTCCCTTGATCTGGTCGAAATGAGAAGTATCCTCCTGTATGGCGATGAAGGCATTGGACATAAGACTGGCCTTCTCCATACCTCCATTACTGACTACCAGCGAAACGCTGTCAGCAGTGTACTGACGATATATTTCCTGATATATTATCGGTTCCTTGAAAAGCCGGGCCAGCGAGTCCAGGTCGGAATAAAGCAGAGAGTCACATACCACCTGCATATCCTTCTTATATATCTTTACCTTTCCTAACGCTTCGAGGAATCCTATCTTTGTAGTATCCGGCGGGACAACGACTACAGAATCTTTCACCGCAAGCGAATCCGATATTGCCAATGAGTCCGTCACTGCGAGGGAATCAGGCAGAGAGAGGACTTCCGACAATGTCGGTTTGACCAAAGAGTCAGTAAGAGACAGGGTGTCTGACGCAAGAGTCAGGCTGTCAGGCGGATCCGCTGTCGCAGCAGGTTTTCTCTGAGCAGGCTGCTGTGAAGGCTGCCGTGCCCCCGGAGATGATTTCGCCGGCGACACAGCAGCATTCTTAGCCGCAGGACCCTGCTTTGCCGAGCCTGGTGCCGGTTTCGCTGCCCCAGCCTGCGGATTGCCGCCTGCTGCACCCTTCGGTCTGTAGTTAGGATCGTTCTTGGCCGCTTCCCCCGCCGCCTTAGCAGCTTCTTCGGCAGCCTTCTTACGGAATGTACCCACAGGATCTATCGCAAGAGACTCAAGACGTTTACCTGCATCCACTACCACCATGGAGTCTATATCACATTTCTTTATGGTGTAGTAAACGAGTTTCTCTGCTCCCAGATAAACCGTATCGATGGAACCGTCAGGATTCTCTGTCTGCGTAATGACGGCCGGCTTTCTGGTCAATGTGGCCTTTGCAAGGGAATCCACGTATTCCAGACGTCCTGCCAGGCCATATACGTTTCTCGTGGTGTCAGAGACCTGAGCATTTCCAAGCATCTCGATTCCGGAGGTCACTCTGTCGAAATACAGACTGTCACACCAGCCTTCCTGCTCCTCGGACATGACATGCACCATGTCTGTAAAGAAGAAGAGTTCACGACCACGGTCATACCACCCGCTTTCCGAAGAAAGCATATTCTCGTCCTTCCAGACATTTGTCGCCCTTCCGAAGGTCGCAAGATTCTGGTCTGATTCATATTTCAGATCCTTTGTCTTGACGAAAATGGAGTCCGTGAACATGTTGACATCAGTCTCGAAAGTGAAGGTCTTAATCTTGGAATCATATGTTCCGTTACGGCTTTCCACTATCTGGCCATCCTTGTCACGCATGGCTCCACCGTTCATGAAGACTGCGACTGAGTCCTTTGTATTATAATCCAGATGCCTGGTCCTCAGCGTGTTGTGATCCTTGTCCACCAACTGCACCAGCGTACCGCGGAACTGTGCCAGATCGTTGTCAATGAGATAAGTCAGTTTCTCACTTGTGAGAACCGTCTCCTCCTGGAGGATGCTGACATCTCCCCATGCATCGATGATCCTTGTCTCCACATTCCACAATGCGGTATCGCAAAGGAGATAGGTGTTGTTATGCAGGAAGCGAGCCGGTCCGATGACCTTTCTGTAGCTGGCCCCTTCGATATCGACCATCTGAGCAGACTTGGCGCTCAGCAGCACGACAAGGCTGTCCTGTTCCTGCTCCTGCCGGGCAAAAAGAGGCAAGCCTGCCATAACGGCAAGCACACAAAGCAATATTTTCTTAAGAATATGCATCCAGGTTATTCTGCCTTACGGAATTTCTCCTCCCAACCTTCACGTTCGAACACACAATCCTTGAAGAGCGGATCTATGACTATATATGTAGATCTGATCTTAGACGCGATGAATTCATCAATCGCCTTTACCGACTGCGCCTGAGATGCCTGGTCAAGCAGAAGGGTGTAGTCATTCTGGAAAGTCGCCGGATGAGCCGGAATGATCTTGTCGACCTTCACTATCTTATACACAAGATTACCGTCTCTGCCTTCATTGTCAAGCGATTCGATAGGCTCCGAGATTTCGCCTTCCTTGAGGTTGCGGATCGCCGCATAGTCCTGAGGCTTGAGCTGGTCGATTTCAAAATATGACGAGCCTGTCATCGGATCGGCCATCTGCCCTCCGTTGGTCCTGGTTGCAGGGTCCTCCGAATAGAATCTTGCAGCAAGTTCAAAAGTCAGAGCCTCATTTGCAAGTTCGGTGCGGAGACTGTCAAGAAGTTTGAAGCCCTTCTCGCGGTCCTCGGAAGTATATTCCGGCTTCAGAAGGATGTGACGTGCGTTGAACATGTCACCCTTCTTCTCGATCACCTCTATGATGTGGAAGCCGTCTGGGGTCTCTACAATCTGGGATACCACACCAGGCTTGAGAGACATTGCCGCATCCGAGAACGCAGGCCAGAAGATTGATTTTGAAGCCATTCCGAGTTCACCACCCTTTCGTGCACTGCCGGGATCCTGAGAATATATTCTGGCAAGCGTCGAGAACTTCTCTCCGTTGATGATACGCTCGCGGATGGCCAGCAGGCGCTCCTTCACTGCAAGGTTTGCCGCCTCGCGGTCAGGATAGACACAGATCTGGCTAAGCTGATATTTGATCGGAACCACAGGAAGGTCCTCGGGGTCAGTCGCTTCGATATATTTCTGCACATCATAAGGTGTGAGTTCCGGAACCTTTTTCGCTATTTCCTGCTGCATCTGCTGAGTGAGTGTCTGGTCCTCTATTGCCTGACGCCACTCCTGACGCAGTTTGTGGATAGGCTTTCCGAAGTACTTCTCCACTTCCTCATCTCCACCAAGAGATGTCCTGACCTGATCCATACGCTGACTGAGCTGTCCCTCCACCATGTCGTTATTGACAGACAGGGAGTCAAGCCTTGACTGCATGAGAAAGAGTTTGGAAGCCATCATAGACTCCAGGATCTCGCAACGTCCCGTCTTGTCCGACATCATGCCATATGCCTTCATCATCTGCACCTCCTCTTCAAGCTGCGAGATCATGATCATTTCGTTTCCAACTACGGCTATTGTCTTGTCTATGATTCCGTTAGGGTATTTCTGAGCGGACGCCGCCAAAGAAATGACGGCAAAGGCCGTTAAAGCCACACCTTTGTAGAGATATCGCATATCTAATGAATTACAAATTTTCCGTTTTCGCGCGCGTCGTTGAGCAAATCCTGTTCCAAAGTGGATATCAGAGCCTGCTTTCTCGCGCTTATTATTATGTCTCTGATGGTCTGAGCGCTGTATTCCAACGGAGCGACCTGTCCCTTCTGCATCATTTCCGGCACATATGCCAGTCTCGCAACACCAAGAGTGTCGGTCTGCTCGATCCAGCGGTTCTTCATCCGGGCAAGCATCACCGTGTAGTCCATCGGGAATTCTCGTGCCAGAGCCGTGACATCTATCCAGTTCTCTGACCATGTCGTGAACTTCAATGCAGAAGAATATGCCAGACTGTCCGCCTCGACTAGATCCTCCACATCGCTTGACATCATGCGTTTGCGGATCTGATCCTTCGCCGGGGAATCCGCCGATATGCTCAGGAAGCGCGCCTTGACCAGCGGACGGCTGAGGACGAACTTGTCCTGATGGGCATTATAGTACTCCTCCACCATCTCATCCGTGACTGACGTGTCGAGCCTCTCGTTCACGTAAAGCTGCTCATAGCGGTACTTCAGCAGGGATTTCCTATAGTCCTCCAGTTCCTTGGTGACGTCCTTCTCACTCTTGGAGAGCTGCTCTTCCGCTATTCCGAGAAAGACGAGTTCCGTAGCCCAGGTATTGATGTACTGTTTTGCCAGAAAGGTGCTGTCATCTGCCGGCAGCCCCCTCGGAATAACCTTGTCCAGATCGCTCCTGTAAAGCTTTTCACCACCGACTTCAGCAACCACTTCGCCTCCTCTGAGAAACGATGAAATCGCCCTGCACGACGGAAGTACCGGCAGGACGATCATCATAACCGCTATGATATTGAGCAGCCTCTTCATTATCTTGAATAGTTCGGAGCCTCGCGGGTGATGGTCACATCATGCGGATGTCCCTCAAGATATCCTGCGTTGGTGATGCGCACGAACTTCGCGTCGCGGAGTTTCTCGATATTCGGAGCACCCACATAGCCCATACCTGCGCGGAGACCGCCTACGAGTTGGTAAACAACCTCGTTGAGAGTTCCCTTGTAAGGCACCTGAGCAACGATTCCCTCCGGAACGAGCTTCTTGATATCCTCTTCCATATCCTGGAAGTAGCGGTCCTTCGAACCCTGCTGCATAGCCTCAAGTGATCCCATGCCTCGGTATGACTTGTACTTACGTCCGTTCAGGATGATGGTCTCTCCCGGAGACTCCTCGACTCCTGCGAAGAGCGAACCGGCCATGATCGTGCTTGCACCGGCAGCGAGGGCCTTCACCACGTCACCTGAGTAACGGATACCGCCGTCTGCAATCACCGGAACGCCTGTTCCCTTGAGAGCCTCCGAAGCCATCATCACAGCTGAAAGCTGAGGCATTCCGACACCTGCGATGACACGGGTAGTACAGATCGATCCCGGTCCGATACCCACCTTAACAGCGCTAACACCTGCATCTGCAAGAGCCTTTGCTCCTTCAGCCGTAGCCACGTTTCCTGCCACGATCTGCACATCAGGAAGCGCATCGCACGCGCTCTTTATCACATTGAGGACGCCCTGAGAGTGACCATGAGCCGTATCCACGACTACTGCATCGGCACCTGCGCTAACGAGCATCTCGATTCTTTCGATAGTATCAGACTTCACACCCACAGCAGCAGCCACGAGGAGGCGGCCCTTGCTGTCCTTAGATGCGATAGGATTGTCCTTGATCTTCATGAGGTCCTTGTAGGTGATCAGTCCCACGAGTTTTCCGTCCGCATCGACAACAGGAAGCTTCTCGATCTTGTGCTGACGGAGAATGTCTGTCGCGTCAGGAAGGCTGATTCCCTTCTTTGCAGTCACAAGATTCTCCCTTGTCATGATCTCTGAAACAGGCATCTTAGGGTCGCGCTGGAAACGGAGGTCACGGTTTGTCACGATTCCCACGAGGAAGCCGTTGTCGTCAACCACAGGAATACCGCCGATATGATGCTGAGCCATCATTCCGAGCACCTGTCCTACAGTCGCGTCCGGATGGATGGTGATAGGGTCATAGATCATTCCGTTCTCTGCCCTCTTCACACGGCGCACCTGGTTCATCTGCTCCTCGATGGTCATGTTCTTGTGGATGACACCGATACCGCCGGCACGAGCCATCGCAATTGCGAGTTCTGCCTCTGTAACAGTGTCCATAGCAGCAGAAACGATAGGGGTCTGGAGAGTGATGTCTCTTGTGAACTTTGTCGATACGTCAACAGTTCTTGGGAGAACCTCAGAATGTGCCGGAATCAGCAAAACGTCGTCGAAGGTCAGTCCTTCAATGATCGGAGAATTAGTAAATGTCTGCATCTGTATGAAGCTGTTAAATTATATCCGCATAAAATTGGGCAAATGTAATCATTTTTTCGCATATCCACAAGCGGGGCTGCAGTTGGTCCTTTCCAACTGTTTTTATCAGGTCAATTGGAGGGGCAGGCGGGCGGCAGGCGGAGGGTAGCGGGCGGCGGCGGGTGGTGGGCGGCGGGTGGCGAGCGGGTGGGTGGCGGGTGGCGACGGGCGGGCGGGGCGGGCGGGTGGTGGACATGCCAGAGGCTCGTGACGCATAACGCACTGGTCATCAGCACCTTCCACACTACCGCTCGCTGTCACCGCCATGCGAGCCAAACCATATAACTCGATAAATATCAATCAGTTTCGTGTCACGGTATCCATATGCAAAAACTTTGATATCTGTTGACCGGTCGCAACAGTCTTGCTTTGAAGATGCTTCGCGAATTCAAATTTATCCTCATCAGACAGGACAGTGATTTTCCGGATCGGCTTCACCTTCTCACCCACCATATCCAGCATGTCCTTATAGACGAGATCTGTTCCATAATAATACTTCTCCCTCAAATCATACTCACTCCCCGAAGTTGAATTCATAGCATTGACCATATCTCCATAAGAGTCATAAAAAGACAGAAGAGCCTCTTTGTCAAAAGGGAAATACATCTTGACTATATAGTCTGTAAGTATCTCTTTTTCAACATATTTAAGATTACAAAACATACGCCTCACCCTAGCATACGACAGATATTCCCCTTTCCCGAAGCATCCTGCAACCTCGTGCATTGAATTTCTCAACCTTTGGCTACACTTACTTAGAGGAGTGACTCTTGAGAACGGATTATCCGCCACCAGATATGCGAGAAAATTCCACTTGTACTCAACCGCACTTCTGCACAATCCCTTTTCCACAGGGTTATTCCCGATATATACAATTGCTGACCTTATCTTCTTGCTTCCTTTCTTGGGAGCGCTTCCAAAACTCTTATGGAACAACGATCCTTTCCTACCGACCCCGATATTATATTCTCTCATGAAAAGGGAAGTATAATGTTGTACAAAACCGCTGATTTCAGACAAGACCTCGGATGACAAAAGCATATGAATATGATCTATCATCAGGCACAACTCCATCACGGTAATCCGATACATTCGTGATACTATCGAAAAGATTGTATAAAACACGATGTAATCCTCATGATCATAGAAGATATTTGCCCCTCCTATTGTTCTCTGATATACATGCATACACTCTCCTGAAACAAATCTTCTTTTTCTGTACCTCATAGCAAATCGTTTTTATGATTTATAACATATTGTATATTAAGCCCTTGCCCATTCTTGCTCGCTGTCGCCGCCATGCGAGGCAGACAGGTTAACACGATGATTACCAGCCGATTGCCAATCACGCGACTTGGGCTTAACTTTCACGAATGTAGAGGTTCTGCTACAGATTGAGGATAAAAAAAAGAAAAATGTGGCGAAAATATTTTTAAATCGTGCGATAGTTTTGATAAATCTTCTATATTATATATGAGAACGTGACGCATAAAGACCTGAACACCAGTCAGTTAACACACTTGGCTCGCATGGCGCGGACAGCGAGCCACACCAATTAAACCACAGAGAATCAGAGAGTTACGAATCACGAACGGCAGAGACATCTGCAGCAGAGACGGGGAGGAAGGTCTAGGGGCTGGTGAAAGGGATGACAAAGGAGGCTGCATGAGGTCAAGGACGGGGGCAGGGAATCAGAGGAGGCGGCCCTGCCAGGTGGCGCGGGAGGCGAGGCGGTGCTCCAGGAGACGGAGGAGTTCGACGTTGCGGATCAGCCCCCATGGAGTCTCGTTCACAAAACGCGGCGGCACCTCACCGACGAAGCGTTCGATGAACAGGTCGGGACGGAGACGCTCCAGCATATCCACGAAGAAATCCAGATACTCCTCAAGGGAGAATCTCACAAAATCCTCCGGGCACAGCGCATATTCCTTTTCCATACGGGTACCTTTGACAATCTGCAACTGGTGGAACTTGACAGAACGAAGCGGAAGGGAGTTTATCAGCGCACAACTGTCCAGCATCATCTGCACGGTTTCGCCAGGAAGACCGAGAATGAAATGCGCCCCTACATCCAGTCCGCGCTCCGCCGTCATGGTTATTGCCCTGCGGGCCGTCTCGAAATCGTGTCCGCGGTTGATTCTCAGCAGAGTCCGGTCATAACATGATTCCACGCCGTATTCCACTATGACTATCGGGGCTGTGCGCACCTGGGAGGCGACCGTGCGCGACCAACCGGTCAGAACCTTTCCCTGCGAGAGATCTGCCAGATAGTCCAGTTTCTCCTCATCCACGCAGTCCGGTCTGGTGCCTATCACGATGCCGACGACATCCGGGTGCCCCAAGGCCTCCTCATATAGTTCACGGAGCCGGCACAAAGGTGCGTAAGTGTTTGAAAATGACTGGAAATATGCAAGATAATGCTCAGTGGTCCTGTAACGGACCTTATGGAATTCGATGCCTTCATCCAACTGCTGGTGAAGGGACTTGCCGGCGGTGCTGTAGGCCGGGTGGAAGGCGGCGTTGTCACAATATGTGCAGCCTCCCCTTCCCACCTTGCCGTCACGGTTGGGACAGGTGAAGCCGGCGTCCAGAACGATCTTCTGAAGACGTTCGCCGTACCTGCGTTTGAAATATCCGACGAAGGAATTGTATCTTTTCCCGTCCGGGAAGGCATATTTCTCAAAATCCTGTGACATGGGTGCAAAATTAGTCATATTTTTTATATTTTTGTGGAGAAATGCGTGTAGCGCAAAGTATTAATAATCATGCGATTAGCCGTTTGGCTCGCATGGCGCGGACAGCGAGCCGAATGTCCAATATATTGAAAACCAAGCATATATAGCACACGATGAAAATATTTTTCACGATATTATTGATGGCTGCAATGTCGGTCAATGTCGGTCAGAACCAGGACTCCGAACCTGAAGCCCCAAAGAGGATGGCGGTGGTGGAGACATCCACATGCTACATGAGGCTGCTGCCTGACTATGAGTCGGCGCTTGAGACTCAGGAACTTATGGGAACCGTCGTGGAAATCGTCGGCAAAAAGGGCTACTGGAGGGAGATCGTTTCGCTGCAGCCATATAAGGCATGGGTGACGGAGAAGACGCTTGTGGAGATGACGCAGGAGCAAATCAAGGAATATGAAGAGTCTCCGAAATATATGTTCACCGGCCTGTACGGGCATATATACACCGAGCCGTGCGGGAAGTCTGCGACCATCTGTGACCTTGTGGGAGGGGATGTGATTAGGGTCGTCATGCGGGGAGCAGGAAAGAACGGAGAGCGGAAAGGCAAGCCGGCCGTGAAGGGGAAATGGGCACAGGTCATGCTGCCGTCGGGGAGGACCGGCTGGGTGCTCAGAAACGGCGTCAAGCCACTGGAAGAACGCATAGACATCAGGATGGGAGATACGGCTGAAGGCAAGGTCAGCGCTGCGAAGATGGAAGACATCATTGCCTCGGCGAAACAGCTTCTCGGAGTTCCGTACCTATGGGGAGGCATGTCATCCAAAGGAGTGGACTGCAGCGGCCTGGTGAGGATAAGCTGCATCATGAACGGAATCCTGCTGCCCCGGAACGCGTCTCAGCAGATCAAATGCGGAAAGCCGGTGGAAGTGAACGCAGACCCTGCATTCTGGAATGAAGAGGCAAGGAAGGACAAGGAAGCATTAAGCAGGGAAATGAAGCGAAGAATCAGTTCCCTGAAAAGAGGTGATCTTGTATTCTTCGGCGCCCCTGCCACAACAGAAAAGCCGATGAGGGTGACACATGTGGGAATATACCTCGGCAATGGTGAAATCATCCACTCATCCCATCTGGTCCGGATCAACTCTCTGGATCCCGAAGCGGACAATTACTACGAAAACGCCCACAGGCTTGTCGGGGGATGCCGTCTGGTCAACTGACGGCATAAGGCTTCCGGGAACACATCGGCACGGCAAAAGAGAGTGTAAAGTCAATATATTTCCCAATCATATCCATTTTTTTGCTATATTTGCCCCGTTATAACAAAAACCTATTTAAATACGTATTTATCATGAATCTTAGAGTTTTCAAGAAAGACATCGAGTTCTTCATCGGCGAGTTCATCGAGGACTGCGAGCTTTTCGTTCTCCTCAACCCTCACAAGGACGCAGAGAAGATTGACCAGATAATCGAGGAGGCTGTTGATCTCTACAACGACCTCAAGCAGAAGGCCGCTCACCCGGAGGGAAACAAGAAGGCTTACTACACTGGTCTCACAAAGGCTATGTTCGAGAAACTCGACGAACTTTCAGAGAATCTCAGCACCGTGGTTGCTGCTGAGGCATAACGAACTGAAGATCGTACCAAGACAGACCGCCCGGACTCCATGAGAGGAATCCGGGCGGTTATTGTCTGTATGCCTATGTTATTTGCCGGCTATGCGCTTTTCCCAGGCCCAGGCGGCGGCGAGGGTATCCTCGACGCTGCGCTCGGCTTTCCAGCCGAGCACGTTGTTGGCGAGCTGGGTGTCAGCCCAGATTGCAACAACGTCGCCTGGGCGTCTCGGAGCGAACTTATAGTTGAGTTTCAGACCGTTGACCTTCTCGAATGCGTTCACCAGTTCGTACACAGACACAGGACGGCCGGTTCCGATATTGAAGATCTCATAGTCTTCCTTCATCTTTCCGTCAAGCATTCTTGAAACGGCAACCACGTGAGCCTTTGCGAGATCCACCACGTCGATATAGTCTCTCAGACACGTTCCGTCCTCGGTCGGATAGTCGTTGCCGAAGATGCTCAGGCACTCTCTCTTGCCGATTGCGGTCTGGGTGATGAAAGGAACGAGGTTGTTTGGGACGCCTCTCGGGAGCTCTCCGATCAGAGCCGACGGATGGGCGCCGATAGGATTGAAATATCTCAGGGCGATTCCCTTCACAGGACCCATGCCCGACTTTGTCTGAGGGTCATAGGCCGCAGTCGCAAGGACGGTGTCACGAAGGATGTCCTCGCACATCTGCTTGGTGTTTCCGTAAGGGGATGTCGCCGGCAGACGCGGAG
>CAZMNZ010000039.1:0-16072 GCA_964567765.1 uncultured Muribaculaceae bacterium | reverse complement strand
TAGCGGCGTTGTCAATGACGCGTAAACCGATATTATGATTGTCATACTTCTCAGGGAATGGCATGACTTCGAATGCGGTCTTGATGTCTCCTCCGAATTCGTCCTCGGAATGGTATATCATAGCGACAGCAAGAGAACTTCTGTCATATTCCATTCTTTCGGCGAGTTCAGCATTTTGTTGCTCTACTTCCTGCTGCTGCAATCTGACCAGCGAGTCTGTAGTCGCTATTTTCAATGAATCCGTCTCCTGTGCAAATACGGACAAGCTTAGGACTGATGCGGATAATACGATGGTAAGTTTTTTCATAGTCAGGTGTCTTATGTTATTTTATCTGAGCCAAGCGAGATTGGTGGTGGTAGGCTGCTGGTGCTTTCCGAATTCGATGCCGACCGCCTGCCATGCACTGATCTTCATCTTTTCAAGGTCCACACCGTCCTGGTATTTTTTCATTTCCCACTCCCACTCCTCGCGTATCTTGGACTTTATCTCCGTCTGGAGCGCGAGAGCTTCCTGATAGCAGGAGGCTTCAGGCAGAATCTCTGCGAGATGAGCTCCTGCGGCGTTGGCTCCAGCCGTACTCTGGTCTGCTGCCCATAGGCTGCGAGCCTTGGCAAGATTCTTTTGCGCGGTATAGTCCACGTACTGCCGGTAGATGTCGTTGCCAGCTTCGATGCTCTTCATGTAGTTCGCACTTTCTGTAGGGAATCCGCACAGATAGAACAGGGCCTCCTCATATTTGTGGGCAGCCGCAAGCTGACGGGTCCTTGCAAATATGTTTTCGGCTTCCACATCATAGTAGTTGATGATCTTTTTCTTTCCTGCCGAGAGGAAGGCTGCGATTTCAGGATTTCCGACGCTCACTTTCTTGATTGCGTCCATATAGCTCTTTGTCTCGGATTGTCCTACTCCTTTCGACGTGACCGAGCAGGAGGCAAACACCAACTGCCTGTTGGCGTCAACGATATAGAAGGAAAAGTCAATTTCCTGCAGGATCTGGGCCGGAGCTCCCGGGACGACGACCTTCTCCAATGGGTTGGCGATGGCCGTAATCAGGAAGTCGCTGTAAATGTCGGTAGACGATATGCCGTTCTGAGTCAGCATCTGCTGCAGTTTGCCCGCCAGCTGAACCTTGGCATTGGAAGGGAATGGCTGAGGCAGGTCTTCGATATAGACATTCAGCGGCAGGCGCTCGCCTGTGGCTTGAGCGGATGCAAGGCACGCCGACAACAGGCATGCCAATATGATGACGATCCTTTTCATTTTATTTTTCTCCTATGATTAATGTGCAGCGTCCCAGACCGTTGGGGACGACTTTTACCGGAAGCAGGAACGGTTCTTTGCGCAGATGGTTTCTGAGCTGGCGGACCCATCCCTCCGTATCCATTGCAGCTCCGTTCTCCTTGAAGAGAGGAATCCTGACCTGCTCATATGAAATACGTGTTTCGGTTCCGTCCAGCTTGCTGTATCTGCCCATGACGGTGTTCGCGTTCATCCATTCCTCGATCAGCTCCGACAGTTCGTAGCCATTATATTCGCTCTCGAAATCGATGCCCGATCCATTGTCAAACACGCGAAGGTCCAGCGCCACTTCACGGCCATTGGCGAACATGTCGTCAAAATGGTCCTGAAGCTTGATGTTGAACTCGTCGATTCGAGTCAGGACCGCTTCCTCCAGGAGAGTGACGGGGCCGGCGGAAAGGGATGGAGCGCTTGCTCCGGAAGATCCCGCAATCTGCTTGTTCGAATAGGAGTCCAGTCCCCTCATTATGTAATTCAATGTGGTCCGAGGTCCCTGATATGACAAGGACCATCCGATTTCAATTATGATGTCGGCCTTGGCCACACGTCTGATACGGTCGAGGAGGCTTTCAGCAACCTGAGCCCCCGATGTTTTGCTGGTGATGGCCATCTCCTCGGCCTGTATCCTTTCGATGCTTGCCATGGTCGCCTCTAGGTCCTTGAGAGGGAAGCCGCGATCGGCCATCAGTTCGTTTATCTTTGCAATGACCAGCTTCAGCTCCATGTCATTCGTCAATGCAGCCTTGTAGTCTGAAACGGTTCTGGTCATCCCCATGTCATCATAAGTGACGGTATATCCGTTTGCGTTGCACCAGGCGTCGCTGGGCACAACCATCAGCGTCGGCTTCTTTGCCTGTCCAGACATCAGGACTGTGGCCATAGCGAAGCCTAAGCACATTAAAGCTATCCTCTTCATCAGTACTATTTTATTATATTGTCCTCTTTCAGTCTCTTCTTCAGGGCCGGCACGTTGATATTCACGTTTGTCAGACACTGAACCATCTGCCTGTTTCTCCTGAAATTGCTGGAAGCCAGCCTTTTGCTCTGTATTGTGTAGAATTCGGTATATGCTCCACCGTCAGCGAAGAAGTCATTGAAGTAGTCCTGATACTTCTCCTGGGCGTTCACCTCGAGCAGAAGCGGCTTGAGGTGCTGAGTCGCAGGAGACGAGGCGGAGACCCCGTTGAAGACAACCTCGTAGACGGCGGCCTTTTGAGCCTGGGCCATGGCCTGGGCTGCATTGCGGCCCTTGCCGCATGCTCGGATCACATAGCTGCCGTCGAGCTCGGCGTGAATGACCTGGGCCTTGTAGTCATAATAGGAAACCGTGGATGAAGTTCCACAGCCGGACAGCAGCGCGATTGACACCGCCATCATGAACAGAAATCTTTTCATGGCTGACATATTAGAAACCTGAATTTAGCGACCTGACCACTCCGGCAGCTTCAAGAGCTTTTCTGAGCTGGTCCTTGGATACGGAAACGACGAGTCCGATCTTATATTCCTTGCCGAACTTCACAATCTCCTGGGACCCCATGGTGACAGTGACGTATTTGTTGTATTCTCCGCCGTTGGCAAAGAACTTCCCGAAGAAGTCTCCATACTTGGATTCTGCTCCGGCCTCTCTTACCAAAGGTCTTTGAGGGTGGACGTTGGCAGTGCCGGCATATCCCTTGAAGATCACACCGTGTACTGCGTTTTTCTTGCATTCTTCAATATCTGCATACTTGGTGGGTGAATATGTCCAGACTTTTACCAGGTATGAGCCTTGTGAACCGTTGTTGACTCCTGAGATTTCGTACTGAAACTTGCCGGTGTCTGTCTTGCTTAACTGTTTTGCCGCTCCACAACTGGAAATGAGAATTATTGTGGCAGCGCATAGTAGAAGGTGGAATAATCTTTTCATGTCTGCAAAATCTAAAATGAACGCGAATTTACCCTTTTAGCCATCCCGCTTGGCCGGTGGGGCGTATCCTTTTGGTTGACATGTATCCAAATCGGATACAGGGGCCGGGGCAGATAGAATAACAGGCCGGATCTACAGGGACTCGGACAGGTCTTTGAAGAAATCGTGATTCAAAATCCGGCAGATCCTTGCGAGCTGTCCGGTGTCAATGGAGGATTTGTTGAATATCTTGTAGACATTGGCACGGGTACAGGACAACTCTTGTGCAAAGCTCACAATTGTCATCCCTTTGGTGGAAACGGTGTCTTTTATCAATTTTCCTACGTGCATATCGGTCGTTTTCAAAACAGGAAGGCGCAAGGACCGGTCACATATCCTGCATTAAGGTTCTCGCACAACCTATCCAAGAGATATGCAGACAAGTCCCTACGCCTGAATATGTGAAGCCGAAATGCCTTGGCATATGTACACATACCACGTAGGGGCAATTGCTACATAAGTCTCCTTGGATTGTTGAATTTGCGAGATTCTAATGCCGAGACTTCAGCAAACGCCTTTTATGTAGTTTCCGTTTTTCACTACGGATGTGCAAATATAGAAAAATATTATGTAAATTTGTGGGATTGATTTTTCGGGACATATGATAGCAACACTTATAATACTTCTGATTTCTGCCGCGCTGTTCGTGAGCGGCAAGGTGAGATCGGATCTGGTGGCACTGTGCGCGCTTCTGGCCTTGCTCCTTTGCCAGATCCTGACTCCTGCCGAGGGACTTGCGGGATTCTCCAACTCGACAGTCATCATGATGATCGGCCTCTTCATCGTTGGCGGCGGCATATTCCAGACCGGTCTGGCCAAGATGATCGGAGGACAGGTCATCAAGCTTGCGGGAACGAGCGAGACCAAACTTTTCCTGCTCGTGATGCTGGTGACCGCCTTCATCGGGGCCTTTGTAAGCAACACCGGTACGGTGGCCCTCATGCTCCCTATCGTGGTGAGTATGGCAGCCCATGCCGGCACTTCTTCGCGCCGTCTTCTCATGCCTCTGGCCTTTGCCAGCAGTATGGGTGGTATGATGACCCTCATAGGTACCCCTCCGAACCTCATCATCCAGGAGACCCTTTCGACAGCGAAGTCGAACGGCCTTGTGGATGCTTCCGTTCAGGATATTTCGTTCTTCACCTTCCTTCCGGTGGGTCTTATCACCCTGGCTGTAGGTATTCTTGTGCTCATGCCTCTGACAAAGTGGTTTCTGACTCCGAAGGAGAAGGGAAAGGACAAGAAGAGAGGAAGCAAGTCGCTCAAGGAACTTGTCAAGGAATATGGACTTACTGACAATCTGTTCAGGGTGCATGTCAAGGATTCCGGTTCCGCGGCTGTTGGCAAGACCATCGTGGACCTGGATATACACAGGAAATATGGAATCAATGTGATGGAACTCAGACGCAGTTCCGGAGCCAACCGTTTCGTGCGTACAGTCAGCCAGCAGCTTGCTTCGCCTTCGCTGGTGCTCCAGCAGGGTGACGTGCTGTATCTTTCGGGAGATATCGATCAGGTGCAGCAGTTTGCCTCTGACTATTCGCTCAGGCTGCTCGACAACCACACGGACGAGATCGAGGACAGCTCTTCAAACCCTTCTCTGGACTTCTTCGACATCGGAATCGCGGAGATCCTCATCATGCCGTCTTCGTCGATAATCAACAGGACGGTATTCGAGGCGGGATTCCGCAGCAAGTTCAGTGTCAATGTGCTGGGTATCAGAAGGAAGAACGAGTACATCCTTCATGAGCTCGGCTCTGAAAAGATTCTCGACTCGGATGTGCTTCTGGTGCAGGGAACATGGAAGGATATCGCCCGTCTGCGTAACGAGTCGGACAACTGGGTGGTTCTCGGAGAGCCTCTTCAGGAGGCCGCCAAGGTGACTTTGGACTATAAGGCTCCTGTTGCGGCAGCCATAATGATAGCCATGATCGTGATGATGGTGGTGGATTCCATTCCGGTGGCTCCGGTGACTTCCGTGCTCCTGGCCGCTGTGCTTATGGTCGTGACCGGCTGCGTACGCAATGTCGAGGCGGCCTACAAGACCATCAACTGGCAGACCATCGTGCTCTTCGCCGCGATGCTTCCTATGTCCACAGCCCTTGAGAAGACGGGTGCTTCGGGAATGATAGCCGACTTCATAATCAATACTTTCGGCTCAAGCGGTCCATATCTGGCACTGGCTGCCGTATATTTTGCGACATCCACTATGACCATATTCATAAGCAACACTGTGACGGCTGTCCTCATGGCTCCGATCGCCCTGCAGTGTGCTGTCGGAATCGGAGTCAATCCTCTGTCATTCCTCTTTGCCGTGACAGTCGGAGCGTCGATGTGCTTCGCCTCGCCGTTCTCCACGCCGCCTAATGCCCTCGTGATGCCGGCCGGACAGTACACCTTCATGGATTATGTGAAGGTCGGACTCCCGCTCCAGGTCCTCATGGGTGTGATCATGGTCTTTGTGCTGCCGCTTATCTTCCCGTTCTAGTGCGTTGCCTCGGTGGCGCGGAACTCACTGGTTCTCAGTGCTTTACGCAAAGTGCGTGCTCCCCGTTGGCGGCACGCACTTTGCGTATCGTGTTGATTGTCAGGGTGTTGCCTGCCACCCTTAGTCGCGTGATTTCTGCAGGATGACCTGTGCCAGGCCGTTGAAGGTGCGGACCCTGATGGTTCGGGCTTCACGGTCGGGTGCCGGGGTGCCCCTCAGAATGGTCCCGTCAGCCGCCATAGTGCCGTCAGTTGCTGAAACTCCGTATATCACCGGACGCTCGACATATTGGAAAGCAGGGTCTCCGTTGCCCCAGCCGAGGATGACCCAGCCCTCTGGTGCTGTGTAGGTCACTTCCTGATTGGCGGTCGGCACGAATCGTCCCTTTGAATCGGTCAGACTGACGTTTGCTACCATGATATCACCGACGGTCTCTGTTGTCCATACCTCTTTCACTGCCTCCCCGGTGGTGACTATACTGGTTTCCATGACTTTCTTTCCAGCCTTGTAGCCGACAGCCTTCAGCGAGCCCGGCTGATATACGGCTGTCCATTCAAGATGTCCGTTCACCGGCATCCTCTTGCGCTCCAACTTCTTGCCGTTGACGGTCAGTTGCACCTCGTCGCAGTTGCTGTAAACCCAGATTGAGACTGTCTCGCCTTCGTGTCCGGCCAGATTCCAATGCGGAAGGATATGCAGAACAGGTTCCTCGGTCCACCAGGATTTGAGGTAATATGCCTCATCCTTAGGGAATCCGCAGTAGTCCAGGATTCCGAATTCGGAACTGGTGGCAGGGAAGACCATAGGGTTAGGCTCTCCGCGGTAGTCAAAGCCGGTCCAGTAGAAGAGTCCTGCCAGCCAAGGGCGCTCGGCATAGAATTTCCACCCTCGCTCGATGCAGTTATACAGGCTGTCCGGTCCGTGCTTGCTGCGGTTGAACGCTACCATGCGGCCGTTTCCAGCGTCTACAGCAGACGGCTGCCAACCTTCTGCTTTCTTCTGCCCGTCTTTTGCCGCCTGCTGTCCCTCTGCCGCAGATTCAACATCCGACTTCTTCCGCTCAGGGAAATATACGCCCCTGGTGCCGCAGCCGGTAGTCTCCTCCGACCCAAGAGCGCAGCGCTCAGGATAGTCCTCCCGGTGCTTGTCAACAGGGTTTTGGAGAATATAGTTATATCCCGCAACATCGGCAGGCTCGATAATGGTAGGGCCGCTGCTTGACGCCACAGTCATATGACGTGTCGGGTCAAGCCTGTGGCAGTATTCCCTCATGGATTCCGCGATGCGGCGGCCGAAGTCGTTCCACTCGATTCCCCATTCCTCGTTGCCCACGCTCCAGAGTATTATGCACGGGTGATTCCTGTCCCTTTCGATCATCCTCTGAAGAAGTCGTGTATGCTCTTCGTTGACCCCGGTCAGACGGTTTTCCTCTATGACAAGGATTCCCAGCCTGTCGCATGCGTCCAGCATTTCCGGAGTCATCGGGTTATGGCTTGAACGGTATGCGTTGCACCCGAACTTCTTCAACTGGAGGAGCCTCCACTCCTGGAGCCCGTCAGGAATGCCGGCGCCGACTCCGGCATGGTCCTGATGCATGTTCACTCCCTTGAGTTTGACCGGTTCGCCGTTCAGAAAGAATCCCTTGTCCTTGTCGAAATCTATATGCCTTATGCCTGTCGTAGTCGTATATCTGTCTGTAAGTCTTCCGTTTATGAAGACTTCCGTAACAACAGTATATAGATAAGGATCCTCGCAGTTCCATAAATGCGGATTCTCCACTGTCATGTGTGTCTTGCATATATGCTCCTGCTTGCCGTGAAGCACGGTTCCCTTGGCCTCGCAACTTGACACCTCATTTCCCTGGGCGTCCTTCAATGTGTGCCGGAGTGTATATTTATATTCTGTAGTGGCATTGGCCATGTTGCGCACAACAGTGTTTATGTTCAGAGACGCCTTTGACAGATCAACCTCGAAACCGCCGTCCGGGAGCATGTCTCCCGCAAATCTGGAGTGCACGAACGTTCCGAACGGAGCCACATGCACCGGCGCGGCCTTGTTCAGCCACACATGGCGGTATATGCCGGCTCCCTCATAGAACCATCCCTCTTCGAGCGTGGCATCTGCCCGTACGCACACGAGATTATCTCCGCCGTAGTTGAGGTATTCGGATATATCATAAGTCCTTGTGGCATAGCCGCTTGGCTCGCCTCCGAGATAGAACCCGTTCACCCATATGCGCGAGTCGCGGAATATGCCGTCGAACTGGAGCCATATATGCTTTCCGTAGTCTTCGGCCGGAACTGTGAATGTCTTCCTGTACCAGCCGACGCTTGTCTGCGGGTATTTATATCCCACGGTCTTGTATCCGTGGCTATGGCTGGCCTCAGCGGCATACGGCAGATCCACCACCCAGTCGTGCGGGAGGTCCACCACGGTCCAGCCGCTGGCGTCGAACTTAGGGGAATATGGCCCTTCGTTATGGATGGAGGCCGCCTTCGTGAGGTAGTTGAAATATTCGGTTCCGCATCCGAAATCCTTTGCCGGGGACGAAGCGTCACCGAAGGCGAACTGCCAGTTGTCGTCAAAGTTGATCTTTTCGCGCGGTGTCTGCTCACGTGGCGTCTGTGCCCCGGCAGCGATGGCAGCCAGCAGGATAGCGATGGTCATCAGTCTCTTCATCATATATTTTTCAATGTCTGTCCACCAAAACCACCGTTTCTGTGGATAAACCATGTTTCTCCCTTCGAGTTTCCACAAAAACCCCTGTTTTGGTGGATAAACTTTGTTTTTCCCTTGTGGTTTCCACGAAAACCCCCGTTTCTGTGGAAACTGTTCGCATTGTCTGGTGGCCGTCAGTGGAATCAGGATATCCGCCACGAATATAACAAAAAAAGCGACACCATTGTGGCGTCGCTCCATTAAACGTGTAGGTCAAATATTAGTAGTTCTCCTTCATCGGCTCGAAGTATGCCTGAGGGAAGAGGCATGCAGGGCAGGCCTTAGGGGCGTCCTGAGCCTCCACGATATATCCGCAGTTGCGGCACTGCCACCAGATCTTTCCGTCGCGGTGGAAGTAGTTTCCGTCGGTGAGGCGGCTGAGAAGTTTCAGGTAGCGGCGCTCGTGCTCGGCCTCCACCTTGGCGATGTTCTTGAATGTTGCTGCGATTGCTGGGAAACCTTCCTCAGAAGCCACTTCTGCGAACTCCTTGTAGAGGATGTCCCACTCTTCCTTCTCGCCCATCGCTGCTGCAAGGAGGTTCTCCTGGGTGGTTCCTACCTTGCCGGCTGGATAGCATGCGGTGATTTCGAGATCTCCGCCCTCAAGGAAGTTGAAGAAACGCTTTGCGTGCTCTCTCTCCTGTTCCGCCGTCTCCATAAACACACCTGCTATCTGCTCGTAACCCTCCTTCTTCGCCACTTCCGCAAAGAATGTATAACGTGAACGTGCCTGGCTCTCGCCTGCGAATGACTTGAGAAGATTCTGTTCTGTCTTTGTTCCTTTAAGTGAATTCATGTTCTTGTGTTTTTAATTGTTGTTTGATTTGAGGTCTCCAAAATTAGTGCTTTTTTGAATTCTTCGGGGCAAAGATATACAAAATATTTTAATTTTGAACAATTCTAAATTAAAATATTGATTTTCTTGATGATTATGACTAATTTTGTGTCACGCTGACAGTCGATGACCGGGCCGGACCGGGCCAGACCTGCGGCAGATGCCGCAGGTCTTCAAGCGTAAATTACAGACAGTCAGTGGATTGAATGATATATAAATATATATAGTATGTTTGAAGCGAATGTATATTCCGGCAGACGTCAGAGACTTCTGCAGAAGATGGCGGAAAGAATGGGCGAGGGTCAAAGAGGCATAGCCGTTTTTGTCGGCAACGTGGACGCGGCGATGAACTATCGCGGCAATGACTATAAGTTCCGTCAGGACAGCAACTTCCTGTATTATTGGGGAGTGGATGAGCCGTGGTTTGCGGCAGTTCTCGATCTGGACAGCGGTGACGAGTGCCTGTATGGGAATGACGTGGATATAGACGACATCATATGGATGGGGCCCCAGCCTTCTGCCGTATCAAAGGGCGAGGCGGTCGGCTGTGCAAGGACTCTTCCTCTGGCGGAGTTCGACAAGGCTGTTGCACAGGCCGTGGCTCAGGGACGTCCTGTGCATTTCCTCCCGCCGGCAAGATATTACAACCAGTCAAGACTGGCCGAACTGACCGGAATCCCATATGACCTGATCCGCAAGGTCGCACCGATGGCGGCGGACGGCGGGCGTCATGCTTCCGAGGAACTGGTGAAGGCGGTGGTGTCCATGCGTCTTGTCAAGGAGCAGTGCGAGATCGATGAGATCGACAAGGCCTGCGACCTGGGATATCTCATGCACACCGAGGCGCGCAGAGGCTGCAAGCCGGGAGTTCTGGAGCAGGAGATCGTGGGCCGTATGGAGGGAGTCATCCTCTCGAAGGGCTGGGGAGTGTCGTTCACGACCATCCTTTCGCAGAACGGCGAGACCCTTCATAATCATTCTCACCATCAGATCATCACTCCGGGCCGACTTCTTGTCGTGGATGCCGGAGCCGAGAGCAACACCCACTATGCTTCTGACTTCACCCGCACCTATCCTTGCAGCGGAAAGTTCACCGTGAAGCAGCGGGAGATATACGACCTGGTGGAGAGCGCCAATGAATATGCATACAGCCTGACAAAACCGGGAACGACATATTGGGATGTGCACTATGCCACAGCAAGGCATCTTCTTGAGGGTCTCAAGGCGCTGGATCTTGTGCGTGGAGACGTGGACGAGATGCTGCCTCTGGGAATCTCCGGCCTGTTCATGCCGCACGGTCTGGGACACAATATGGGAATGGACGTCCATGACATGGAGGACCTTGGAGAGAACTATGTGGGCTATGCGGAGGATCAGAAGAGACATCCGCTTCTGGGCCTCGGCAACCTCAGGATGGCCCGCCGTCTTGAGCCGGGTCATGTGATCACAGATGAGCCGGGAATATATTTCATCCCTGCCCTGATCGAGCAGTGGAAGAGGGAAGGCACCGACAAGGGATTTGTGAACTATGAGAAACTGGCCGGATACTACGACTTCGGAGGCATCCGCCTGGAGGACGACATCCTCGTGACTCCGGATGGCGCCCGCCGCCTCGGCTCGCAGCGTCTCCCTATCAGGTCTGCTGATGTCGAGGACATAATGTCGCGGGAATAGTTACTGCCCGAAGTACTGTGTCAGAAAATGGTCTAAAACTGACACAGTGGTTCCCAATATCACCCCAAAAGTCCTAAAAACAGGAGTACTGTGTCAAGAATCATCAAAAAAACGTCACAGCTCTTCCATAAACAAAAAAAACAATGGAAACAGTAATAATAATTCTGGCAATAGTCGCTGGCGTCATAGGGATAGCCGGCAGCATCCTTCCGGGGCTTCCCGGGACCCCGATAAGCTGGGTGGGAATGCTCCTTTTATATATATGGGGAACCGGAACCAACAGTGCAGGCGAACCGATGTCCCTGACCACTCTCATCATATGGGGAGTAGTGGTGGTAGCGGTTTCGGTGATAGACTACGTGGTCCCGATGTATTTCACCAAACTCACCGGAGGCAGCAGATATGCCGAAAAGGGAGCCATGATCGGTCTGGTGGCAGGAATCATCCTCACCCCGATCGGAATGATACTCGGTTCCTTCCTCGGAGCCTTCATCGCTGAACTCCACTGGGGGAAGAAACCGGCCGGTCAGGCCCTCAAGGCGGCAGTCGGCTCCTTCCTCGGATTCATCACCGGCACCGGCATCAAGACCATCGCCGCCTGCCTGATCCTCTGGCAGATCATCGTCTATCTCTAAAAGGTTGACCGGCGACATTTTCCCTACAAAAACGTTCCAGGTACCCTGTTTTTTTTCGGGGTACCTGGAACGTTTTTATGGCAAAACTGCTGCCGGATGTGAAAAAACGTCCTAAAATACTTGTAAAATCCAAACGGGGGGGGGTATATTTGCCGCATAAAATCAATAAAATAAATCTGTTATGAAAAAGTTATTCGTTTTGCTTGCAAGCGTATGCTTCGTGTTGTCCGCTTGCGATGAACAGAAAAATCCAGACCCTGATCCAATTGATCTAATCGATCCAATTCCTCCGGTCGACACAATGTCAGTCGAAGAGCAGAAAGAAATGATTGAAAGTACTTTCACTAAATTTCTTGAACAGTTTCCTTCAAAGGAGTACGAAGATCTGATGGAACTTGCACAGAAGTTCTACGAGTACGGAGCAGAAAATTTTGATGATTACTTTGATGCATCGGAAGTAGAGGATGCGTGGGAGGATGATCTTCTTGATGAGATTTATTCTGAGGAAGAGAACCGTAACGGTATCTACGAGTATATAATCAAGGCTTCAAAGTGCACCGGAACCATTATTGTTGATGGCGATGAGGCAGAGTTCGAGAAGTCTTCAGACATGAAGGTGATCGTCAAGGATGTCGATGGTGAGGATTGGACACTTACTGTTGTGCCTACAACCTGGGCCTACGATGTATATCTTGGAACATTCGATGAGGCATCTGTGACCGTTGACCTTCCTTCGCAGGTCAAGATTGATGTGCAGGTAGGTGGCAAGAAGTATGCAGGAATTGAGGTTAACTACACATACAATCTTGGAGCGGATGGTGAAGGACTTGATCCTAATGGATTCAATTTCTCCGTAAGCACTACTTTCAGCATTGATGATGTGTCGTTGACCGTTTCCAATACAGGATATGATGCTGTCAAGGGAGAGGCTAAGACCGTTGTGGCTCTCAAGAGAGGAGCGACAAGCATTCTGACGACTACTTTCCTTGCACAGGGACGGCTTCGTATAGATGATGACATGGAAGAGATAAAGAGTTGGGAAGTGAACACAGCATCATACTCATTTGATTTCTTGGGCGATGTGCAGATTGTGGCATTGGCTAAAGAAGCGGACAATTTTATTGAGGATCTTGCTGATGAAGATGTGGACTTCTATGGCGAAAAGAATGATATGAAGAAGTTGGCTGCAGAGCTGAATGAGATCTTCACGGTGGGAGTCTGCTATTTCCAGAAGAACGAGATTCAGGCAAAGATCGTTGCAGATTATATGAAGGATGATGACGGAAGTTACTATGTTGCTCCTGTCTTGGAGTTTGCAGATGAGTCATCGTACAGCTTCATTGAATTCTATGAAGATCACATCGAGAGGGATCTGGATGACTGGGCTGCTGACCTGGAAGATTTCGTCAATGACTATATTGATCTCATCAATGATATCTTTGATGAAGAAATCGATGAAATCTCATTTGACATTTAATTTTTGAGTTCAAGCACAAATAGATGTTTTTCGTTTGCGCTTCTTATCTTCCTGGCAGTTTTGCCAGTGAAGGTGGGAGCGCAAACGGATTCTTTATACATGCATCTGGACGGGGTGACAGTTGTCAGTGAGAAGCACACGTCCACTTTTAGGACCGATTCTCAAGGATTGACGAAAATTGATATGAACCTGATGCAGAGCATGCCCAAGATATTGGGAAACACCGATCCTCTGCATTTTATCCGTCTCCTGCCAGGAGTCCAGACCAATTCGGAATATGATTCGAGCATCCATATTTATGGGTGTGACGGATCTCACAATGAAATGTCTATCGGTGGTGTCCCGCTCTTTGGGGTCAATCATCTTCTTGGATTCTTCTCGGTCTTCAATCCGGAACATTATACGGAAATGACTTTCTCACCGACCTCATCATCCAATCGCTTAGGAGGAACCCTGAGAATGGAACTACCCGATACTCTGGAAAAAAGAGTGAGCGGCGGGGTCTCCGTGGGGCTGATGTCGTCTCAAGGAACGCTGGGGGTACGGCTTGGAGGCAGGTCACATCTGAGAATCTCCGCCAGACAGTCATATATGAATCTCCTTTACGGCAGATGGCTGAAACTCAATGATTCTCGGATCAGATATGGTTTTGGGGATTATAATGTCACTTGGATCTGGGATTCCGGTAGAGGTGACAGGTTATGGGTCGATGGATATTTCGGGATGGATAAAGCCTCTCTTGATGAACATACGTACGATATAGGATTGTCGCTCAACTGGGGAAACTATATGGGCGCAGTCCATTGGAAGCATAAAGGCAAGGAACTTGAGCATTCACATAGTCTATATTCTTCCGGATATAAGTCGGAATGTCTGATAATTCAAAGTGTAGCATCGGCAGAAATGCCATCCTTCATTAACGTAGCCGGATATAAAGGAAGCTTAGAGTGGAAAGACTTGAAAGCGAGTGCAGAAGCGGTGTATTATAGGGTTATGCCACAGATTCCTCAGATCGATGGGGTCTTCAATGCTATCAGGGCTCAAAAGGAGGTCCAGAATGCGGTGGAGGGAACCATAGCTGTCGACTATGACAGGACGCTTGCATATGACTGGAGAGTCAAGGTCGGTTTGCGGGGAGTCCTTTTTCACAACCCGGAAGCAGATTTGACAGGAGCGCTTACTCCTGATGTCTCTTTGGGATACAATGGCCGTCGTTTCGGCAAGGTGGAGTTATCGTACGGATGGCAACAGCAATATGCATTCAAGACGGGCTTGTCCAACGTAGGCTTCCCCATTGAATTCTGGTTCATGGCGGGCAAATATAGCAGGCCACAGTATGCTCAGAACGTGATGCTGTCTTATGACCTGAACTTTCACAGGAATATGTTTGCCTTCTCTCTGGATTTGTATTACAAGCAGTTATATAATCAGGTCGAGTATAATGGTGACCTGTTTGACCTGTTTCTTGCTGAGTATGATCTTGATGCATGCCTGTTGAAGGGAAGGGGATGGAATTATGGTGTCAATGCCATGCTTCACAAGCAGAGCGGCAACCTTACGGGGTGGATAAGTTATTCCTGGGGCAGGGCATTGCGAAGATTCAATAATCCTGAATTTACCGGGGTATATCCGGCAAACCACGAAAGGATACACGAACTGAATGCTGTATGTTCCTATAAATTTCGTAGCTGGGATTTTGCCGGTACATTCATCTATGCTGGAGGACTTCCGTTCACAGCTCCTGATTCCTATTATATATCCTCTGGAAAGATCATCACGAATTATGGTGAACACAATGCATGTAGAATGGGACCTTATATCCGTCTGGACCTGTCTGCAACCTATATCATAAATAAGACTGAGAGCCAGGAAAACGGAATAAATGTATCAGTCTATAATGTGTTTGCCAGGAGAAATCCTGTCATGTACAGGCTCCATGTGACCCAGAAGAACAAGTTTGCTTATGCTCCACTCGCGTTCATGTTGCGCGTTGTCCCTTCAATAAGTTATTATCATAAGTTCTGAAATGAAGAATCTCTGCTGGTTTATATTTATATGTGTTTGCACCTGGGGCTGTACAGATCCTATAATTCCTCAAAATGAACAGGATCTGGTTGTGGAAGGGTGGATAGAAGCCGGGGATCATCCTATAGTCATGGTCACTACGTCCGTACAGGTTTCGCAGACATATCAGGATTGGAGCGTTTTGGAGGAAAACATAGTACGTTGGGCGAAGGTGACGGTGTCTGATGGAAAAGACACAGTTGTGTTGACCGGGAAATTCAACAAGGACTATTTTCCCCCTTATATATATACAACAGCAAAGATGGAGGGTGAAGTAGGAAAAACCTATACACTTACAGTTCAATACAAGGGGAAGACTGCGACTGCAACTACGACTGTTCCGGAAAAAGTGGAGCTGGAATATGTAAGGGTGGTCCGCTCCGATACAGATGAAGGCAGATATAATATTATTGCAGGGCTTAAGGATAATCCTGAGACGAAGGATTATTATCGTTTTTTTGCCAAGAACACTAAACTGGACAGTATATATGTTCCGTCTTTCCTCGGGCTGATTAATGATGATGTTCTGGCAGAGGGGATCAATGAAGTGTCTGTCTTCAGTGGGTTTGTCCTCAATTTCGGCTCTGAACAGAGGTCTCCTGTCAGTTTTCAGGAAGACGATGTCATCTGTATCCGTTTTGCAGCAATGGATGAGGATTCGTACAACTATTGGGAAGACTATGACGATATATCTTCCCTCTCCACCAACCCGTTCTTCCCGGTAAACAAGAAGATCCGCTCCAATGTCAGCAGTGGGATGGGCTACTGGGCAGGATACGGATCTTCATATTACAGGGTCTCCATCGCAGACTCCCTTGCTCTCGGCCGTGTCTGGCCGGCCTCCGAGGAGTAGTCTCTCTTAGACTGGTCGTCAGTTCCTCGGCAGGAAGCCCTTCTCGATGAGTTTCTCTGCAATCTGCACGGCGTTGGTTGCGG
>CAZMNZ010000038.1:0-16479 GCA_964567765.1 uncultured Muribaculaceae bacterium | reverse complement strand
GATCATAAAACAAATATCACAGTATAATGGAAAACGAAAAGGAAATCAAAATCGAACTCAAGCCGGAAGTGGCAAAGGGTTCCTATTCAAATCTCGCAATCATCACTCACTCCAACAGCGAGTTCATCATCGACTTCGCCACAATGCTTCCGGGCCTTCAGAAGCCGGAGGTAGGCAACAGGATCATCATGACTCCAGAACACGCCAAGAGGCTTTTCCTCGCGTTGCAGGACAATATCGCAAAATACGAGTCACAGAACGGCCAGATCACTTTTGCAAACGGTCCCAAGGCCACATTCCCGATGGGCGGATTCGGTGGAGGAGCGAAATCATAAGGCATGAAGGAAAGGTTCGGCAAGATACGCGCATTCGCGTTTGATGTGGACGGCGTCATGACAGACGGCGGGATACTGGCCACTCCAGAGGGCGAACTGCTGAGGACATTCAATGCCAAGGATGCGTTCGGAATGCGTATGGCGGCCATGAACGGCTACACTCTGTGCGCCATCACCGGTGGACGGTCTGTAAGCATAACCCGAAGGCTCAGACAGTGCGGTTTCAAGGAGGAGGACATATACCTCGGCTCCAGAATAAAGATCAATGATTTCGATGACTTCTGCAGCAGGCACGGACTTTCTGCCGATGAGGTCATGTATTTCGGAGACGACCTCCCGGACATTCCGGTTCTTAAGGCCTGCGGGTGCGGAGTCAGCCCTTCGGATGCAGTGCAGGAGGTCAAGGATGCCGCAGACTATGTCAGCGATATGCCGGGAGGAAGATTATGCATCAGAAAGACTCTGGAAATGGTCATGAGGCAGCAGGGAAAATGGTCTGTTGATCTGGAAATTTATCAGAAAATGTTCTGATTCCTGCCACATCACCACTGATTTTCGCCACTTTATCGGATGTTTCACAACATCATCCTAAAATTCACAACATTGCCGTCCGGTCATTACGGACGGCATTTTTTATGTCATATCTTTGCCGCGCAAAAATTATCAGTGGTATGAAATTCAAAGATGCAAACGTACTTATCACCGGAGGTGCTTCCGGTATAGGAAAAATCATGGGAAGGATGGCGCTTGAGAAAGGAGCATCCTGCCTGATAATATGGGACATCAATCCTGCGAACATCGAAAGCACAGTCAAGGAACTTGAGAAATACGGAAAGGTGAAGGGATATGTTGCAGATGTCTCGGACAATGACACGGTGACAGGGACATACGAAAGGGCCTGTTCGGAATGCGGCGACATCGACATCCTCATCAACTGTGCCGGAATAGTGACAAGCAACAAGACATTCGACAGGATGACGACGGATGAAATCACCAGGACGATAAACATAAACACCATCGCCCCGATGCTTGTCGCACATGCGGTCCTGCCCGGCATGATAAGCCGCGACAGAGGGCACATATGCACCATCACATCAGCAGGAGGAATGCTGTCCAACCCCAAGATGTCCGTATATGCCGCAAGCAAATGGGGAGCGACAGGCTGGTCGGACTCTGTCCGGATCGAACTGCATGACATGAAGAGCAAGGTCAGGATAACCACAGTCGCACCTTATTATATAGATACGGGAATGTTCGACGGCGTGAAATCCCGCATCATACCGATACTCAAGCCTGAATATGTCGCGAGGAAAGTCATCGGAGCCATCGAAAAGGACACCGACTTCAAGGGAATTCCGTTCGGCTTCCATTTCATCAGATTCTGGCAGGCCATCCTTCCTACAAAGATATTCGACTTCCTGTTCGGAGAACTGTTCGGAATCTATCATGCGATGGATGGGTTCACAGGACGCAGAAAATAAAAAAATGTCTATATTTGGCGGTTTTCAAGCATAGAGGTATTATGGAGAACACATCGACAGAAAGGATAATCAGCATTGTGAAGGCCCAGAAGGAGTATTTCAGGACGGGAGTCACAAAAGACGTCAAGTTCAGAAAGGAAATGCTCAGACGGTTTTCGGCAGCAATGGACAAATGGGAATCCAGGCTGAGCGAAGCCCTCTGGAATGACCTTCACAAGTCATATGAAGAGGCTTACCTCACTGAACTGAGCATAGTGAAGTCAGAAATCAGGACACACCTCTCCAAAGTGTCTTCATGGGCCGGAAGAAAAAGGGCACACTCTCCCATAAAACTTTTTCCTTCAAGAAGCCATATTATAAAGGAACCTCTCGGGACCTCACTGATAATCTCTCCATGGAACTACCCGATACAACTTCTTCTGAACCCGCTTGTCGGAGCCATATCTGCAGGATGCACTGCGGTTCTCAAGCCGTCGCCATATGTGCCTCACGTGTCGCAGGTGATTGCAGACATGATCTCCGAAACCTTTGAAGAACAATACATTGCAGTGGTTCAAGGAAACAGGGATGTCAATACCGCCCTGCTGGATCTGAGATGGGACCTCATTTTCTTCACCGGAAGCCCGGCACTTGCAAAGACCGTAATGGCCGCGGCAGCCAAAAATCTTACACCGGTTGTCCTGGAACTCGGAGGAAAGAGTCCGTGCATAATCGACAGGACGGCTGACATCAAGGTGGCCGCTAAGCGGATCGCATGGGGAAAGACGCTCAACAGCGGTCAGACCTGCATCGCACCTGACTACATTCTCCTTCACAAGGATGTGAAGGAGGAATTCGTGAAGGAATTCGCCCGGGAGGTCCGCAATCTGCACGGAGAGGACATCAAGGCTGACAGGCACTATGTCAGGATGGTCAATGACAAGGCATTCGAGCGTGTGACAGGATATATAAAGGAGTCCGAAATCCTCTACGGAGGCTCCTTCGATGCCGCAGAAAGATTCATCGAGCCGACTCTGCTCGACAATCCTCCTTTGGACTCCCCTGTCATGACTGAAGAGATCTTCGGCCCTGTCTTTCCCGTAATCACAATCGAAGATGATTTCCAGAATACTGTGAACGATTTCGTAACCTCGCGTGAGAAGCCTCTTGCCTTCTATTATTTCGGAAAGGAATCGGACGGATGGGAAATGATCCGCAGGACATCTTCCGGAGGAGGCTGCATCAACGATGTGATCATGCATATAGCCAACGAGAATGTGCCATTCGGAGGAGTCGGAAATTCCGGAATGGGACGATACCATGCAAAGGAGAGTTTCGAGGCGTTCAGCCACACTAGATCGATAATAGCCACCGGCACATGGATCGATCTTCCTTTCCGTTATATGCCTTACAAACTGTTCAGCCTTGTAAAGAAAATACTTTAAAATTTAGAGAAATATGGAGAATCAAAAAGGTGAAACTTGACGGCTTCATCTTTTTATTATCGTTTAGTGATCGTGGTCTTGGTCATGACCGTCGACATTGTCGCGTGAATTCGTGGTTGTGACCGGCACTCCCTGATATTCTCCTGTCAGAGTCTTGAGGAATGCAGCGATGTCATTCACCTGAGCATCAGTCAGTTCCACTCCGCTCTGATAGAGCCCCATATCCCTGACAGCGTCTTCAAGATGCTCGCGTGTGCCATCGTGGTAATATGGCCATGTATGCTCTACGTTTCTGAGGCCAGGCACCTTGAAGCGATGACGGTCACGTTCTACTTGAGTCTCTTTCCAGCGTCCGTTGTCCTCATGCGTGAGTTCTGTGCCACGGTCTGCGAAATAGTGGCGGCGAAGTCCCATGAGTTCATATGAGAGACCTCCGAGATTCTGTCCCACATGGCAGGTCGCACAGTCATACTGCTTGAAGAGCTCATATCCATTGAGTTCCTGCTCCGTAATTGCAGAATCATCTCCACGGAGCCACTTGTCAAAGCGTGAATCAGGAGTGATCAGAGTGCGCTCGAACTCCTCTATCGCATCTGTGATGTTAGTCTGGGTGATTCCGTCAGGATAAACCTTAAGGAACTCCTTGCCGAACTTCTTGTCAGCCTTGAGCTTGGCAATTATGTCATCGAATGAAGGAGATGCCATTTCCACAGGATTGAGCGGCGGACCGGAAGCCTGATCGGCCAGAGTCGCCGCACGGCCGTCCCAGAACTGCACAAAATTATATACTGCATTATATACTGTAGGAGCATTCACTCCTCCGAGAAGGTCGTTCACTCCATGAGAATATCTGTGATTATCCACTCCTGCCGTCTCCAGAGCGTGACATGTTGCACATGAAACTGTATTATCAACAGAAAGGCGAGGGTCATGGAACAGAGCGAATCCGAGAGCGACCTTAGCAGGATCTGTCGCCAGTTCATGTTCGATCGGCCTAACCGACTCAGCAGCACGCTCATCCGGAAGGTCATCATGATACATCGCCATGCGTTCTTCCCTCACCCAGTCGAGAACGATAGTCCTCTTTTCATTTGTCAGGGAACTTCCCCAATGCACAAGATAGTATTTCGGCATAGGCATGCGGTCATCCAGAACGACCTTCTCAACCTTTGCAAGATCGACCGCACTGACTTCGCCGTCAGTCCTGATCTGCTCCATCATCGCCGTCATATCAAAGGCACGGTATCCGGAATCAACATCCTTCATCACCACCTTTCCGGCCAAAGGTAGCTTTGCATAGAACGGAAGTTTAGGATCCGCACTATGGCAACTCAAGCATCCTCCGTCCTCAAAGATTGCATAAACTCTCTCATTCTGAGGGAGTTCTGTAGAAGGAACACGGTTCACAGCCTTATAGACCACGAACATTGCGGCCACAGCCACCAGCAGTGTTGCCGCACACCATTTGTGACACATTTTCATAAAACCGAATCATTAAAATCAGCGTATCTGCATACGCAACTTCAAATATAATGAAAATTCTGATCAACACCCCTGTTCATAAGTTATTTGGTCGTTATTTTGCCGTGTAGATAAAAATATCTACCTTAGCGGGGATAAACCTATAAAACTGTACTAAACATGAACCCGGAAGTTATCGCGCATATTGATGCGATCAAGGTCAACATGAATGAGGCCGGAATGAATGCAATCAACATCGTTCTTGCATTCGTGATGTTCGGAGTAGCCCTCGGAATCAAGCCCAAGACATTCGTTGACATTGTAAAGAAACCTAAGTCAATCATCCTGGGAATCATCTGCCAGCTGATTCTGCTTCCCGCACTGACTTTCCTTCTGACAATCACCTTCAAGAACTGGTTTTCTCCGATGATAGCCCTCGGAATGATTCTCGTGGCATCCTGCCCGGGAGGAAACATTTCCAACTTCATCACCTCCCTTTCAAGAGGTAACACGGAACTTTCTGTTTCTCTGACTGCATTCAACACGGCAGCCTGCATCTTCACCACCCCTCTCAACTTCTCTTTCTGGGGCAAGATGTATCTCAACTTCGCAGAGAAACGAATGTTGCTTCCTGAACTCGAGATTCCGTTCTGGGAGATTTTCAAGACCATCGTCATCCTGCTCGGCATTCCTCTCGTTCTCGGAATCCTTTGTTCGCAGTATCTGCCAAAGGTAGCCCAGAAACTCAAGAAACCTATGCAGTATCTGTCTGTGGCATTCTTCATCCTCATGGTGGTGCTCACTTTCGGAAACAACATCGATGCATTCATGAAGTGCATCAAGTATATATTCCTTATCGTCCTCGTTCACAATCTTCTCGCGCTGGGAATCGGATTCGGTACCGGAACGATCTTCAAGGTTCCTTATAAGGACCGCCGTACCATCACGATAGAGACGGGCATCCAGAACTCTGGCCTCGGACTTGTCCTCCTGTTCAACCCAGCAATCTTCGACCCGGTGATATGGGCAAACAACGGAGGAATGGTCGTGATCACCGCATGGTGGGGAGTCTGGCATATAGTTTCCGGTCTTACTCTTGCATATGCATGGAGAATCCGCGGAAGAAAGGAACAAAACGAAGACTAGAATGAGAAAGAACATTTACGACAAGGACTTTGCCTACACTCTGCTCAAGCCAATCGTGGATAGCAATCTGAAGCACAGTTACAGAAAGGTGGAGGTATGGGGAAAGGAAAACATCCCCACAGACGGGGCAGTGCTCATCACTCCTAACCACTGCAACACGCTGATGGATGCCCTTGTCATACTTCGTGCATTCTGCAGCCAGACGGTCTTCGGCGCCAGGGCGGACATGTTCAACAGACCGCTGATTGCCAGGATCATGTATTTCCTGAGGATTCTTCCGATGGTACGCCAGCGGGACGGACTGAGAAACGTGCTCAAGAATCACGAAACCCAGGAAACAATTGTCGCCACACTGGAGAATCAGGTCAGATTCTGCATGTATCCGGAAGGACGCCACAGGCCTATGCACTCGCTTCAGACCCTGGCAAAAGGCACATTCAGGGCAGCTCTCGCAGCAAACGCCAAGTTCGGTGACAGGACACCTATATATATAGTACCTGCCGGAATCGAATACGGAGACTACTTCCGCTACAGAAGCACTTCCCTCGTGACTTTCGGCGAGCCGATCAACGTGACGGAATTCGTCAGGACCTACGAAGTGGAGAATGAGGCTCAGCTGATTGAGCCGCTCAGAAAAGAACTCGCCGCAAGAATGTCCGGCCTTATCACATATATAAAGGACGATGAAGACTATGCGGCAAAATGGGAACTGACAAAACTTCTTGCCCTCGGTTTCAAGGGCAGCCTTCATGAGAGGATGCTCAACAACCGACGCATCATCGCTGAAATCGAAAAGGCCTGCGAAGAGAAGCCGGAAGATATGAAGGAATTCTTTGCGGAAGTCGCTGCATTCGAGAAGGAACGGCGTTCAAAGAGCATTTCCATATATTCATTCCGCAAACATAATCCGGCTCTGAATGCAGTGTGCAAAGGAGCTGCGGCGCTTGTCGGACTGCCATACTTCATATTCTCGACAGTATTCGGACTCCCGATGTGGGGGCTTGCCGAACTGCTCAAGACCATGATCAAGGACAAGGCATTCAGAAATACGGCAGTCTTCGGAGTGAAACTGGCAGGAAGCATAATCTTCGGCCTTATATGGACTGCATTGGCATTCTGCCTGCTTCCATGGCAGTGGGCACTCGGTTTCCTTATCCTTCTCATCCCTGCATACTCATATTTCTATGATTACAGGGAATTTATGAGAAAATACTTCTCTGACCTGAAACTTTTGAAGAAATCATCAGTTTCACTCAGAGCCAAATCTGAAAAACTAAGATCTAAACTGAAATAACATGAAAAGAACATTCATTACAGCACTTGCTGCCATGATGCTCTGCACAACGGCACAGGCTGAAAACATCGACACCAACGCCGAGAACGCCGTCATCGAGGCCAAGGCTGAAAAGACCCCAAAGAAAAAGAAGGAAGTAAAATATAACGAGAACGGTGACATCATCAAGACCGGCATCAACCTCGGTCCTCTTCCGGTAGTAGCATTTGATGCAGACCGCGGATTCCAGTTCGGAGCCCTGATGAACCTCTATGATTTCGGAGACGGAAAGAACTACCCTAACCCGAACTCCCAGTGGTATTTCGAGGCTTCTGCCTACACTAAGGAAAGCGCCATCAACAGTTACAAGTTCATTGTAAACTACGACAACAAGACCCTTATCCCTGGAGTCAGAATATCCATCTGCACAGGATATTACAAGGATGCTGCGCTTGATTTCTACGGATTCAACGGCTATCAGAGCAACTACATCCCGAGCGAAACCATGTTCAAGGACGGCATGGCATCCTACCTTCCTGACGAGGCAGGAGAAAAACTCGAAGCAAAAGGCAAATATCCTAAGGGATTCTACCGTTACGGTCGAGATCTGGTGAAGGCGAAGATAGACTTCACAGGAGAGATTCTGAAGAACTTCTATTGGGAGGCCGGATACAACTTCTCATGGACCAAGGCTCAAAACTTCACTCCGCAGGGATATGAGGTTCTTGAAAACGAGATTACTGGCGGCACTTCCCTCTTCGACCTGTACAAAGCCTGGGGCATCATTCCTGAGGATGAAGCAGGCGGCGGTCTGTCATCGGCAGTCCGCGTCGGACTCATGTATGACAGCAGGAACGTGGAGAACAACCCGACCAAAGGCATCTGGGCAGAGGCTCATGTCATCGCCTCACCGAAATGGCTCGGTTCAACCGTAGGACACTACAAGTATTGCGCGACATTCCGCCAGTACGTTCCTATAGTCAAGGACGGAAAACTCACATTCGCATACAGACTTGCATATCAGGGCACACTCGGAAAGACCTCCCCTTGGTACACCCTTCCGTTCTACACCAACATGGGTCCTAAGGCCGACAACGACGGTTTCGGTGGATACAGGACTGTCAGAGGCCTGATGCTCAACAGAGTGCAGGGACTTGATGTGGGATTCTACAATGCGGAACTCAGATGGAGGTTCATCGACTTCAAACTCTGGAAACAGAATATTGCCTTTGCTCTCAGCGGTTTCTGTGACGGAGCACATGTGTTCAGAGGATATGACATGGCAAACAGGACAGGTGCATATCAGAATCTTTACGAAACCTTTGTAAAGGACAGGAAAGACGGTTTCCACGGCGCTGCCGGTGCAGGACTTCGTTTCATAATGAACCAGAACTTCATCGTGGCATTCGAATATGCACGCTGCTTCAACAAGCAGGACGGCAACGGAGCATTCTACATCAACACCGGTTTCCTATTCTAGAAAATTGGATTTCTGAAAATATTTTCGCAAATTTGTGTTTCCGTGCATTCGGAAACACATTTTGTTTTCTAACCTTTCACTTAGTTAGTAGTATGGATCAGTTTACTCAGAATTATGTTGACGGCTTCATGGCCGATCTCATAGAAAGAAACCCGGGAGAAAAGGAATTTCATCAGGCTGTAAAGGAAGTGCTTGAGAGCGTTGCGCCTTATATAGTCGAACACCCGTACCTGATGGATCAGAAGATTCTTGAAAGAATCGTTGAACCTGAACGAGTGATCATTTTCCGCGTCCCATGGCTTGATGACGAGGGAGAAATCAGGATAAACAGAGGATACAGAGTGCAGTGCAGCAGCGCTATAGGTCCATACAAGGGAGGAATCCGTTTCCATCCGAGCGTGAATCTCAGCATAATGAAGTTCCTCGCATTCGAGCAGACATTCAAGAACAGTCTCACTACCCTTCCGATGGGTTCTGCTAAGGGCGGATCCGACTTCAATCCTAAGGGAAAGTCTGACAACGAGGTGATGAGGTTCTGCCAGAGTTTCATGACCGAGCTCCATAAGCACATCGGAGCAGACACGGACGTTCCTGCAGGAGATATAGGAGTCGGAGGACGCGAAGTGGGATATATGTTCGGCCAGTACAAGAGACTGAGCAATGAATTTACAGGTGTGCTGACCGGAAAGGGCCAGACATTCGGAGGAAGCCCTATGCGCCCTGAGGCAACCGGATATGGAACATGCTATTTCGCTGCAGCAATGCTTGCAACGAAAGGCGAATCATACGAGGGAAAGACCGTTGCCATCTCCGGATCAGGAAATGTGGCTCAGTTTGCTGCCCAGAAGGCACTGCAACTTGGAGCAAAAGTCGTGACGATGTCCGATTCCAACGGCTTCGTCCACGATCCGGACGGAATTGATACTGAGAAACTTGCCTACATCATGGAACTCAAGAATGTCTTCCGCGGACGTATCAGGGAATATGTTGAAAAATACCCTACGGCAGAATACCACGAAGGTCAGCGTCCATGGAGCGTAAAGTGCGACATTGCAATGCCTTGTGCGACCCAGAATGAACTCAACGGCGAAGAGGCAGCAACATTGGTAGCCAACGGATGCATGTGCGTAGCGGAAGGAGCCAACATGCCTTGCACACCTGAGGCGATCGGGATATTCCAGAAGGCAAAGTTACTGTACTCCCCTGGAAAGGCGTCAAACGCAGGCGGTGTGGCGACATCCGGACTTGAAATGACCCAGAACTCCATGAGGCTCCGCTGGACACGTGAGGAAGTGGATCAGCACTTGAGGCAGATCATGTCAGACATACACGAGGCATGCGTCAAGTACGGAACAGAGGAAGACGGATACGTGAACTACGTGAAGGGAGCGAACATCGCGGGCTTCATCAAGGTTGCTGAGGCTATGATGGCACAGGGACTGGTATAGACTTTAAACCAGATAATCATGCATATAGGAATAGCCGGAAACATAGGCTGCGGAAAAACGACACTGACAAGAATGCTCGCCGAGCATTACGGATGGACACCCAAATATGAGGCTGTCACCTACAATCCGTATCTTGAAGACTACTACAAGGATATCGAAAGATGGTCATACAACCTTGAAACCTATTTCCTTGCACAGCGTTTTCAAGATCTGGTGGAGATATCCAGGTCAGAGGAAGTCATCGTCCAGGACAGGACGATCCTGGAAGGCGTATACATCTTCGTCGCCAACAACAAGGCCATGGGAAACCTCTCAGACCGTGATTTCGACACCTATATGCAGCTTTTCAACCTCATGATGTCAATGGTTCATGAGCCGGATCTGCTCATCTATCTCAGGACATCAGTCCCTACCCTCGTCTCACAGATTCAGAAACGCGGAAGGGATTACGAAAAGAGCATCAGCATCGAATACCTCAGCAATCTTAACGAAAGATATGAGGAATGGATTGCAAACTATAAAGGAAAGGTTCTCATAATCGAGGCGGACGACCTCGATTATGAGCATCGTCCCGAAGACTTCTCACACATCACAGACAAGATCGACGCGCAACTGTACGGACTCTTCTAATAAAGGAGTTCTGCAAGACGGTCATAATATTTCTTGGAGACCGGGATCTGGACCATATCCTTGGACTCCATTTCTGCGTATATGAAGCCCTGCTTCTCCTTTCTCAGCACCTTGACGTATGAAGGGTTGACAAAATAGGACCGATGGCATCGCACAAGACCATTGTCCTGACACAATTCATCAATTGCCTTCATCGAACTGCGCAGGGTATAGATCCTCTCCTTTCCGTTCTCAGTGTACGAAATGTTGACGTAGTTTTCATCTGAAGCAATATAGAGGATCGATTCCGGAGTAAGGACAATCTTGAGATTATGGTTCACATCATAGAACCTCATCCTTTGCGTCTGATTATCATCAGGCACAACTGATTTGTAATGATATGAATACACACTGATACCCAGACCGAGTATGGCATAAGGAAAGATAAGAGCAAAGAAAAGCAGTCTTAAAGATGTCTGCACGACTTCAAAGTATGGCAATGAACGGTGGAGAGAAAGCCAAAGATACAAAGCCACGAAAAAAGATGTGAATATTACCTCACCGAGACACCAGAAAGCATATAATGTATAGTTCAGACGCAGCGGTATGAAATAATAAAGAAGCCTCACGACTATTGTAGACAAGAGGATTATACATGACACTATAGTCAGATGAACTGCAAACCACTCGTTTCCCAGAACGTCCGTTATATCCATAGGCTGATAGACCAGCATGAAGATGAAGAAAAAGACAGGAAGGGTAATCATATGCAGCAACTGTGGCACGAAGCGTCTGAAATGCTTGGATATCGTTATCATAATTAGTCACTTTTTACGTGTGACAAAAATACAAAATATATTCATTTGTCACAAATAATCGATTTTAGTCACAAATCACATGGTATAATAACATTGTCATCCCTGAAATCACCTTTATTTTTATATGACCGCCTAATGACCTACCTTTGCAGCATTGGGTTAAAGAAAAGGATGGCAGAGTTTGATATAACAATTCTGTTATCCGTATATTTAGACCGAATTTACAGTTAAAGTACGCAAAAAGGAGGGCTGCCGTGACGGTAACCCTCCTTTGATCATTTATATAAGTCCATCAAAATCCCGGAACATCCATAAACAAGGTCGGAAGAAGTAGAAGGAATCCCAGAACGATCAGGAGAAGAATGAACTTCCAGACTCTACTCACCCATTTCCCGTATGGAATCCTTGCCACAGACAGAACAGCCATAAGGACGCCTGAGCACGGAGTGATCATGTTGGTGAAACCGTCTCCGAACTGGAAGGCAAGAACGGTTGCCTGTCGCGAGACCTCTATCATGTCTGAAAACGGAGCCATCACAGGCATAGTTATAGCGGCCTTTGCAGAAGCGGAAGGAATGAACAGATTGATGAAGGTCTGGATGCCATACATGGATGCAAGAGCCCCTACCCTGCCGCTCTGTTCCAATGAGGAAGCCATTGCCGAGAGCATCTTGTCTATCACCTGACCGTTATTGAGAATAACGATGATTCCCGCTGCAAAACCGATAACCAGAGCAGCAGAGAAGATATCCTTCGCTCCGGCTACAAACTCCTTTGCGATATCATCCGGAGAATATCCAGCTGAAACACCTGCCGCAACGGCCAATGCCATAAACAAGGCACAGATTTCAGGAAGATACCATCCGTAGCCCATTACACCGGTCACAAGAAAGACTATCGTGAACATGAGCATGTTCAGAATGAACATCTTCACCGAGTTTCTGAGTGAGATCAGGGAGAAGATGACGTAAAGACCAGCCGCAAGCCACAAGAGCCACGGCACGGAATATTCTCCACTACCGATCTTCACAACGCACTTGGAGGCGTAGAAAACGGAAAAGAGCAGCAATGCAGTTGTGGTCAGGAAGAAGCATATCCAGGCTCCCGTGCGACGTTCAGGATCCTGTGTGCTCTCAATCGCAGACTCTTCCTTCACGTCAATATCCGTCCGGATCTGCGGATTATTCTTTCGGGTTCTGGCAGCCTGATAAAGCACGAAAACAATGGCGACAGCCATGAGAATGCACCAGCAAAGAGTCCTGTATTCGATACCGGAGAAAAGAGGAAGTCCTGCCATCTCCTGAGCGATGCCGATGGTGAAAGGATTGAGCATAGCACCGGCAAAACCCACATGAGCGGCAAGATAGACCATCAAGACGGCGATGAACTCGTCATATCCGAGAGATCGGGCCAACGGAATAACCACAGCGACAAAGACTATCGTCTCCTCACTCATGCCGAAAACTGCTCCGAAAAGGCCGAAAAGCAGCATAACAAGGACAATCACGATATTCCCTGCACCAGCCTTCCTGACAAGCGAAAATCTTTCCAGACGTCTGACTGCAACGATGAACTTCGAGACGCCCTCGTCCACGGCCTTGGTGCTGTTAACCACCCAGAAAGCCCCGCCTACGATCAGCACAAATGCGATGATTCCGGCCTGCTGGCTGAATCCTTCATAAACGGCAGAGAACACCTGCCACGTCTGCGGCACCCCACCCGGCACCAGCCATGACGCCACGGCCGCCAGCAGAATGGCAAAAAATATTATCACATATGTATTCGGTACACGTAGTTTTCCCATATCTTTTCAATTTGCCGCAAAGATACGAAAAAACGCCGCTATGCCAATATGAATGTCGCCGGGGACAGCATTGGGCTGTTTCCCGGCGACCGCTAATAGAAAGTGATATAGAGAGCCTCGGCGTATGGCTGGCCACGGCCATTGCAGAGGACGGAAGCTCGCCGTGTTAACGGCGGCCTGAAGCAGCGTCACTTGACGTGGACTGCCTCCACTGGCTGCACCTGTGTCGCATCAAGAGGATGTGACTGGTATCTGACCTTGGCGAAGTCTATATTCATAAGGTCTATGCAGCGTATGTTCATATTCCAGGCTGTCCTGTAGTAAAGTTTCATGGCAGTCTGGTCTGTCGCAGCCGTGAACTGAGTCGCACTAGGCATTCCCTTAGGGATCTGATCCTTAGGATGCTGGCTGCCGATAGGGATATCAAAACTGTTCAGGATATGGAAGGCCTGGACTATCGCGTCGAATCCTGTTGCAGAGTCCGGAGCGGTGGTCTGGTAGAATGTAGCACGGACAAACCTTGAAGGCGATGTGAAGTCGCCCGGAAGTCCGAGCATTCCGCTGCCGTGTCCCAGAGGCTGGAGGACGATTCCCGGCTTCAGGGTGTTATCTGGAGCCGATCCTGGCTGGAGATTGATGTAATTATTCAGGTTGGTCATATGCCATTGGAAACCAGGAGCATTGGTAAAAACACCGAGATTATTCTCATAGAACTGAGGCACGCCGGCCACTACTTCGAGGACAACCATGCGACCGTTCGGTTCGGCGATTCTCCAGTGGACTGCACCTATCTTATGTGAAAGGGTAACAAGGTCCACGCGCTGGAGTTCAGCCTTGAGCTGGTCGATTGTCGAGAACTGGGAGAGCACCCATGAAACGAACTGCATATCGCAGAGAGTCTTGTCGTTGTTAGCCTCCACATATGGGGCATAGTCTCCGTAGTTAGGGAAGAAGAAGAGGCCGGCAGACAGGCCTGCTTCGTTGACACCTTCCACAACAAACGGTTCATATTCCGTATATATTCCGACAAAGCCGTATACGGACTTGTATTTCATGCCGTTGGCACCGGTCGGGGTGTATGACTGGAAAGTATGTCCGCGAGGACAGACCATATATCCGCACTGCATAGGGGTAGCCGCCCATTCAACCGTGCGGGCCACTACCCTGCTGCCGTCCTTGGCTGACAGGGAGATGCCGGTGCAGGCATCTGATGGGGTTGCGAAGATGGCTGCCAGAGCCACTGTCGCACATAAAATTAAAAGACGTTTCATAATCACTGTTTTTTGTGTTATGAAACGTCTTTTAGCAATCTGTTTGCCAAAGTCTAGAACTTGAAGCTGTCTTTCAGGGCGGTCGTCTTGTTGAAGACATAGTGGTCAGGAGTGCTGTCCGGATCCTTGAAGAAGTACCCCACGCGCTCGAACTGAACCGCGATGCCTGAATTGTCCTCAATAAGTGCCGGCTCGGCATATCCCTTTCCTATCACGAGAGACTCCGGATTGAGGTAGTTCTTATAGTCCTCACCCTCAGGGATCTGGCCCATCTGAGCCTCTGTAAAGAGTTTGTCGTAAAGGCGGAGTTCAAGTTCCTTGGCATGCTCGGTTGACACCCAGTGGATGGTTCCCTTGACAGAGCGCCACTCGCCTGCTCCCGGCTTTGACGTAGGGTCGTAGGTACACTTGATCTCGATGATATTGCCCTCAGCATCCTTCACAACCTCCTGGCACTTTACTATATATGTATATTTGAGGCGCACCTCTCCGTCCGGCTTGAGACGGAAGTATTTCTTAGGCGGTTCCTCCATGAAGTCGTTTCTTTCGATATATACCTCACCGATGAAAGGCACCTTGCGTGAAGGACCTTCAGGATCTGCCGGATTAAGAGGAGCGTCGAACCACTCCACCTTGCCCGGCTCCCAGTTGGTGATGGTAAGTTTCACCGGGTCCTGGACAACCATGTAGCGGTTCGAGCGCTCATTGAGGTCCTGACGCACGCACCACTCCATGAGCTGGAGGTCGATGAGCTGCTCACGCTTTGCCACTCCCACCTTCTCTGCGAACATGCGTATCGACTCCGGAGTGTATCCACGACGGCGGATACCGCAGATTGTAGGCATACGTGGATCGTCCCAGCCGCTTACGTAATTGTTCTTCACAAGTTCTAGAAGCTTGCGCTTTGACATCACCGTATATGTGAGGTTGAGTCTTGCGAACTCGTACTGATGTGACGGGAAGATTTCAAGCTTCTCGATGAACCAGTCGTAGAGCGGACGGTGAACGTCAAACTCAAGGGTACAGATCGAGTGAGTGATGTTCTCTATAGAGTCTGACTGGCCGTGAGCGTAGTCATACATCGGATAGATGCACCACTTGTCGCCTGTGCGATGATGATGCGCGTGGATGATTCTGTAAAGAAGAGGATCACGGAAGAGCATGTTAGGGTGCGCCATGTCTATCTTCGCACGGAGCACCTTCTCTCCGTCTGCATACTTTCCATCACGCATCTCGCGGAAGAGTCTGAGGTTCTCCTCGACGCTTCTGTTGCGGTAAGGGCTTTCGGTACCCGGCACCTGTATTGTTCCACGGCCGGCACGGATTTCTTCCTGAGTCTGGTCATCTACATAGGCCAGTCCTTTCTGAATCAGGAGTTCCGCCCACTCATAGAGTTGATCGAAATAGTCGGAAGCATAACGTTCGTTGGCCCAGTCAAAGCCAAGCCACTTGATATCTTCCTTGATCGAGTCAACATACTCGGTGTCCTCCTTTACAGGGTTTGTGTCGTCGAAACGGAGGTTTGTCTTTCCGCCATATTTCTTTGCAAGGCCGAAATTGATGCAGATGCTCTTTGCGTGGCCTATATGCAGATATCCGTTTGGTTCAGGCGGGAAGCGGGTCATTATAGATTCATGTTTTCCGCTTGCGAGATCCGCCTCGATGATCTCCTCCAAAAAGTTGAGATTCCTTGTCTCAGTCACTTCCTTGTTTACCTCTTCCATATGGTTGGTGGTTTGAATTTGCAAATAATCAGGCAAATATACGGAATTTTTGCCATTTCGCTGCAAATATGCCGGTAAATTCATTTATATTGCAAAACGTGACGTTTTATCGTACATTCTTGCTCCCGATTCTGCCTCCAGTGCACCTCAGAGCCTGTTTTCTCAAAATAGCCGAATACTTTTTCGGTATACGGCTAATCCTTAG
>CAZMNZ010000037.1:0-16923 GCA_964567765.1 uncultured Muribaculaceae bacterium | reverse complement strand
CCCGTTTGCAGAAGGCCCTCCTGAGGTCTGTGACCCCTGCCGCAGCCCTGGCATAAATGGTGTTCATCCTGCTCTACTTCCCGTGCATAGCCACATTCGCGGCGATAAAGAAGGAGAGCGGCGGCTGGAAATGGGCGATCATCACGACCGTCTATACCATCCTGCTCGCCTGGGTGGCCGCTTTCGCCACCTATCGCATTGCCATGCTCTTCGGTCTGTAAACTGACATCAGAGACGGAAATTCACTGTGGTCCGGATATCATCTGACGCAGATCCTACATGAGCTGTGAAATCTCCTTTCTCGAGAACCCATCCGCAGCCAGGATCATAGAACTTAAGCATCTCCTCATCTATCTCAAAAGTGACTTTTGCCGTTTCTCCCGGTGAGAGGGCAATCTTTCGGAAGCCCTTGAGTTCCTTTACAGGACGCTCCAGGGACGATTCGCAGTCCTGGATATAAAGCTGGACAATCTCCTTTCCTTCGCGCGTGCCGGAATTGGTGACATCGACAGACACCTTGAAGCCCTTGCCGGATCTTCTGACGGCAGCCTCGCCATACTCGAATGTCGTGTAGCTGAGTCCGTGACCGAATGCAAACAGCGGTCTGATGTCATGCTTCTCAGCCCAGCGATAGCCGACGAATATGCCTTCCTTGTATTCCACGGTCAGACTGTCCTTGTGATATGCCTTCAGAGCATGCGCTCCATTGTCTTCAAGCTTTACAGGGAATGTGAAAGGCAGCTTTCCTGACGGATTGACCTTACCCAGAAGCACATCAGCTATGGCATGGCCCGCCTGCGAGCCGAGGAACCAGCTCTCGACCACTCCGTCCACCTTGTCTATCCAAGGCATTTCGACAGCATTTCCGGAAACGATCACCACGACAATATTGTCATTCACCTCAGCCAAAGCCTCGATGACCTTGTCCTGACCATATGGAAGGGCCATGGATATGCGGTCCCTGCCTTCTGCGTCCTGTCCTTTCGCCTTGTTCAATCCTCCGATGAAAAGCACGAGGTCCGCATCAGCCGCCTCAGAGAGTGCGTCTGCAATCAGTTCCTCCTCTGTGCGAGGGTCGGTGAGGTCTATGCCTGTGTCAACATTGTTGTATTTGCGTAGAAGGTCCCCGATATAGCCTCTCTGATATACGATCCGGGCCTTGTCGCCCACAGCATCGCGCAGACCTTCAAGCGGAGTGCACTCATTCCGTGCCTTGAGAGACGACGAACCGCCTCCCACCGTCATCTTCTTGATGGCATTCTCTCCAACCACCAGAATCTTCGATGTCCTTTCAAAGTCTATCGGCAGAATTCCGTCCTGATTCTTGAACAGCACGATGCCTTCTCCTGCAATCCTTCTTGCAGCCGCATTGTGCTCCGGTGAATTCAGTGAGCCAAGCGGCTTGTCAGGATTCATTGCGGTCCGGAAATTGAGCCTCAGCACGCGGCGCACCTTGTCGTCCAGGACTTCCATCGATGCCCTGCCGTCACGGAGTCTTTCAAGGTAGGGCTGTGCCAGATGGTAGGCATCATAACTGTTGCCATATCTGCTGTCCAGCCCGTTTGTGCCGGTACCCATTTCCAGGTCAAGTCCATTGGCAATAGCCTCCTCAGTGACATGAGTGCCGCCCCAGTCGGAAATGACGGCTCCATCAAACCCCCACTCGTCTTTGAGAATCCTGTTCAGGATCCTGTCGTTATGGCACAGATGTTCACCCTCGAAGAGGTTATAGGCTCCCATGATAGACCACGCCTGTCCTTCCTGTACGGCTGTCTTGAATGCCGGGAGATATATTTCATGGAGGGCACGGTCATCCACAACGGCATTGTAGGTGTGTCGGTTGGCTTCCTGATTGTTCAGGGCAAAATGCTTGACGCACACGGCCACTCCGTTCTTCTGCACTTCCCTTATGTAGGGCACAGCCATCTTCCCGGCAAGATAAGGGTCTTCACCCATATACTCGAAGTTACGGCCGCAGAGGGGAGTGCGATAGATGTTGACGCCAGGCCCCAGAAGGACATCCTTCTCACGATAGCGTGCCTCCTCGCCTATGGATTTTCCGTAAAGAGCAGACATTTCCTCAGACCATGTGGCAGCCAGGCATGTCAGAGCCGGATATGCCGTGCAGGAATCATTCGTCCAGCCGGCCTGGTTCCAATCGTCCCAGAGCACCTCAGGACGGATTCCGTGAGGGCCGTCGGTGGTCCAGAGTTCCGGAATGCCGAGACGGGGAACTCCCGCCGACGAGAACTTTGACTGGGCATGGAGGATACCCACCTTCTCTTCCAGGGTCATGCGTGAGAGTGCATCCTCGACACGTGCCTCAAGTGGCTGGGTCCCGTCAAGATAGACTGCTGTCTTCGGAGTGTTGCATGAGATAAGGATGAGCGTTGCAACTGCAGACGAAAATAAGCGTGTGCTGATCATATCCTTATTTCTTTAGCCTTCAATGTGTCAAACCCTTTACCATAGACTCCCATGACTGAAGAAACGGAAAGGAACGCCTCGGGGTCGATGGTCTTGATATATCGCAGAAGCATATTCAGGTCGCTTTTCCGGGTTACTACCATCAGGATGTTGTTGTCCTGTTTCGTATACCATCCCTTGGCCGGAATCATGGTCACCCCTCTCTTCATGTTGGATATGACGGCATCTGCAATATCATCTGCCTTTTTTGAGAATATGAATGCCTGGACCGACTGCTTGGAGCCGGACAGATAGATGTCTATCGCATATCCGCTTACTGTCACCTGGATGAGGCCATAGACCATCACAGCCATCTTGTCGGTCAGGTTCAGAAGTTCGCCTGATTCAGTATATGACGGGAACAGGAGCGAAGACAGGATGATGATTACATCAATGACCAATATCACCTTTCCCGGTGAGGCCGTATGATATTTGCACCATATCAGGGCTGCTATGTCGGTTCCTCCGGTGCTGCCGCCTTGTGATATGGGCAGACCGATACCTATTCCGGTGAGTATCCCTCCGAGAATGGTGCAGATGAATTTTCCGTTAGGAAGGGCAAACTCCTGAATGAAATCCGTCGGAATGATCTTCGGCATCACGGACAGCATTGCAGACAGGACCATTATGGCATAGATGGTCTTCCCGCCGAAGCCTGTTCCAAGGATCTTGGTACCCAGAACCAGGAGTACTATGTTGATGATGAAATATGTGATGCCCATCGGGATGCCGGTTGCATAAAATATGATTGATGCGAATCCGGACACTCCGCCACCGATGAGGTTGTTCGGAAGCAGGAATATGGTCCATCCCAAAGCATATATTATTCCTCCTATCGTGATCAGCAGGCATTCTTTGACCAGAGTCCTGGCTGATTGTCTTACGCGAATCTCTGACATGTCTTGACCTCCTTTAATCCCTGCGGAACAGCAGCTTGAAGGCGCTGTTGACTCCCAGGTCGTCTTCTTCTATTCTGGTCTTGTCAGGAGAAGGGTAACCATAGACTGCCTGAAGGGTGGAGTGTCTGGTCCCCTGCACTTCCGCCAGGCGGAATCCGCAGTCCACTCCGAGTTCCTTGGCCTTGTTTACGCACACATCATAGAACATCAATGCCCTGTGGTAGCGTCGCGGACCTTGGGCATTGGCTCCTGCGCTCATGTCCAGAGACTTGGTTTTCAGGTCATTGGTTCCTATCTGCACATACAGCCTTCTCGAGAGCACCTTCTTCAGAACCTCAGGTCTGCCTGAAGGAGTATCCATGACTGAATACGGCCACCCGTATGTGTTCCCCTCAGTGTCCTTCAGCCCGTCCTCAAGCGGCATGGTCCATGCGCTCGGATTTGCTGCAACGGCCTTGATATATCTGGCGTCGGGCATCATCATCACCATGCGGTGGACAAACTGTCCTCCGGCGGAATGTCCGAAGAGATAATACCCTTCAACTTCGCTTCCTGTATCTTCAAGGAAAAGGTCGAACAGGGATTCGATTATATTGTATGCCCATTTCTTCCGAGGATTGAGCCGCTTGCCTCCCATTTCCCTTGAAACGTTTCCGAACTGGTATGCGTTCTCCGAATAGAGCTTCTGGGTGAACTGCGGATTGATCAGAATGAATCCGTATTTCTCTGCAAGCAGCTGCCATGGATTGAGTTCGCCGTTTCCGACTCTCTGTGCTCCGCTGAGCAGGAACAGGACTGGCATATCCTTCACCTCTCCCTTGGTAGGGATGTAGTAGAACACCTTCACGGGCTTGTCTGCAAGCGGGCGATATCCCGAAAACATGAAGCTTGGATAGCGGTTGGTGTCCCTGGCTGCCAGAGTCGTGTCGATCCCTCTTTGCAGGAACAGTGAGGTGTGCTTGAAAGGAGCACCGTGCACCTCGGCAAGCAGCCACGAAAGAATAAGTGTCAGGATAATCGAGTAAAATCTTTTCATACGGACCTTGCTTCAGTTTGTAATGAATCATGCTTAGTTGATAAACGGATTCTATGGCGAAAAAGGGGAATTTGTTTTTTGTTTTGTCCCCCGACATCACTACTTTTACGTTCTAAACGAAGTATGACTGCTCGTTGCAGACATTACAGTATATTCGTTTGTTTACAAAAACAAAATTATGAAAGAATTGCTATTTGCTGCCATATTATGCGTTCTGAGTCAGACCGTGCTTTCAGCGAAGCCAAAGACGTTTGAAGTTTCATCACCTGACGGCACCCTGAAGGTCGAGGTGCGTCTCGACGGAAAGATAGAATATTCCGTGTGGAAGAGTTCGGAGCAGATACTCATGCCGTCCGAGATTTCCATGAAGCTGTCGGAAGGCGAGGCTTATGACGCATCTGTGAAGTTCCGCAAGGCATACAGGAACAGCGTGGACAAGGTGCTGGATGCCAGATTCTACAAGAAGGCTCTGGTGAAGGAGAATTACAACGAGCTCAAGCTGGCGTTTGCGACCTATGACCTGGTGTTCAGGGCATATGATGCAGGAATGGCATACAGGTTCGTGTCCAGGAGCAAGGCCGCATTCAAGGTCGAGGACGAGGTGGCCCGCTTCAGCTTCCCGTCTGACTGGAAGATGTATGTGCCGTATGTAAAGGGCCGTATCAAGACATTTGAAGGCCAGTTCTTCAATTCCTTCGAGAACACCTACCGGCATGTGGCTCTGTCGGAGTGGGACAAGGAGCGTCTTGCCTTTCTTCCGCTGATGGTGGAGACCCCTTGCGGATATAAGGTCAACATCATGGAGTCGGATCTCATGAACTATCCCGGCATGTATCTTTACAATTCTGATGGTGACACCACACTTGAGGGCCGTTTTGCGGCATATCCTAAGGAAATCGTTCAGGGCGGCCACAACATGCTGCAGGGAGTCGTGAAGACCCGTGAGGACTATATCGCCAGATATGACGGAGCGGTCTCTTTCCCTTGGAGGATAATAAATGTCAGCGAGAAGGATACCGACATGCTTGACAACGACCTGGTCTGGCTTTTGGGAACCCCTGCCGACCCGTCTGCGGACTGGTCCTGGGTGAAGCCGGGCAAGGTGGCCTGGGACTGGTGGAATGACTGGAACATCACCGGAGTTGACTTCAAGGCAGGAGTCAACAACGACACCTATAAGTATTATATAGACTTCGCCTCAAGAAACGGGATCGAATATGTCATCCTTGACGAAGGCTGGGCTGTCAATCTTGAGGCGGATCTTTTCAAGGTCATTCCTGAGATCGATCTCGAGGAGCTCGTGGCATATGCGGAGCAGAGAGGTGTGAGTCTGGTCCTCTGGGCAGGATATCTGGCTTTTGAACGTGACATGGAAGAGGTCTGCCGCCACTATGCGAAGATGGGAATCAAGGGCTGGAAGATAGACTTCATGGACAGGGATGATCAGATGGTCGTCGATTTCTATACAAGAGCGGCAGAGACGGCGGCAAGATATAGGCAGTTCGTCGATTTCCACGGAGCCTACAAGCCTTGCGGTCTCAACAGGACCTATCCTAATGTGCTCAACTATGAAGGCGTGTTCGGCCTTGAGCAGATGAAGTGGTCCAAGACTGATGTGGATCAGATCACCTATGACGTGACTTTCCCATATATACGCATGGCGGCCGGTCCAGTGGATTACACCCAGGGAGCGATGCTGAACGCAGGAAAGAACTATTATCCTAACAGGTCGGAGCCGATGAGCCAGGGCACGCGCTGCCATCAGCTCGGAATGTATGTGATATTTGAGTCTCCTTTCAACATGCTCTGCGACACCCCTGTCCATTATGAAAGGGAGGAGGAGTGCACTAAGTTCATCGCTGCTGTCCCTACTGTATGGGACCAGACCGTGGCCCTGCAGGGAAAGGTCGGCGACTTCGTCGTCATGGCCAGAAGAAATGGGGACGTATGGTATGTGGGCGGACTGAATGACTGGGAGGCACGCACCGTTGAAATCGATCTGAGTGCCCTCGGAGAAGGAGAGTGGAATGTGGAGCTTTTTGCCGACGGTGTGAATGCCGGAAAGAACGGAAAGGACTACAAGGTGACAGTCCTGGATGGAGTCGGGACCCTGAAGGTGGATATGGCTTCAGGCGGAGGATTTGCTGCAAGGATAGCCCGCAGATAGCCTTCCCGGAACGCATGACCGAGATTATTAATTTCAATGAACATAGGAACCAATATTCAAGAAATGGAAACTACTACTGAAAAAAAACGAATTGAAAGCGACCTCATCGGTTCGCTTGAAGTACCTGCTGATGTTCTGTACGGTGTGCAGACCCTTCGCGGAATGATCAATTTCCCTATCAGCTGTTTTCATCTGTCTGACTATCCTTTATTCATCAAAGGATTGGCAATCACCAAACTTGCTGCGGCAAAGGCCAACCATCAGCTTGCGCTTCTGACGGACGGGCAGTATGCCGGAATCGCACAGGCTTGCCAGGAGATCCTTGATGGCCGTCACCATGAGCATTTCCCGGTGGATATGATCCAGGGAGGTGCGGGAACGACGACCAACATGAATGCGAACGAGGTCATTGCAAACCGTGCCCTTCAGATCATGGGACATCAGCCGGGAGAGTATCAGTACTGTTCTCCTAACGACCATGTCAACTGCTCTCAATCCACAAATGATGCATATCCTACAGCCATCCACCTCGGATTGTATGCAACGCATCTTGAATTCATGAAGCATTTCGAGGCTCTCATCGAGTCGTTCGAGAAGAAGGCGGGCGAGTTCGCCGATATACTTAAGATGGGACGCACCCAGCTTGAGGATGCCGTTCCTATGACCTTGGGACAGACATTCGGAGCATTCGCGTCCATCCTCAGGGATGAGGTCCGCAATGTGAACTTCGCCGCGGAGGAGTTCCTGACAGTCAATATGGGAGCGACAGCGATCGGAACCGGAATCTGCTCGGAGCCTGAATATGCCCAGAAGTGTGTCGAGGCTCTCCGCGAGATCACAGGATGGGACATGAAGCTTGCCGGCAACCTCGTTGCTGCAACATCCGACACATCATGCATGGTGGGATATTCTTCAGCTCTGCGCCGTATCGCGACCAAGATGAACAAGATCTGCAACGACCTTCGCCTTCTTGCTTCCGGCCCTCGCTGCGGATTCCATGAGTTCGATCTTCCTGCCCGCCAGCCGGGTTCTTCAATCATGCCGGGAAAGGTTAATCCTGTCATTCCGGAAGTCATGAACCAAATTTCATACAAGGTCATCGGAAACGACCTCTGCGTGGCAATGAGCTCGGAAGAGGCTCAGATGGAACTCAACGCGATGGAGCCTGTCATGGCTCAGTGCTGCTTCGAGTCTGCCGAGATCATGATGAACGGCTTCGACACTCTCCGCATCAACTGTGTTGACGGAATCAAGGCCAACAAGGACCAGTGCGAAAGCTATGTGCGAGGCAGCTTCGGTGTGGTCACAGCCCTCAATCCTGTGATCGGCTACAAGAACTCCACCAAGATTGCCAAGGAGGCCATGGCTACAGGCAAGAGTGTCTATGACCTTGTCCTCGAGCACGACATCCTCGACAAGGACGACCTTGACAGGATCCTCGCTCCTGAGAACCTCATCAAGCCGGTAAAACTGGGAATAACTCCTAAAAAGTAGTTTGTTTTTTGGAAGTCAAGAGTAAAAGGCTATCTTTGCATAGAACGATAACCAATTGACTGACCACATTGACTCACGAATTTGATATTGATACTGTCCTTCGGGGAGATATTGAGGATTACAGACTGTTCTTTAATAGGTACACTCTGATACTCAGACGCTTTTGCGTGAAATATCTTCCCGATGAGGACTATGCTAAAGACGTGGTGCAGGAGACTATGATCCGTCTGTGGGAACGTAGAAACAGGTTCAACGACATGTCGGCCGTAGTATCTTTCCTTTTCGTGACCACCAAGAATGCCATCTTTGACGAGATCAGACACCGGAAGGTGGTCTCCCAGTATGAGGCCAATTATGCAATGATAGGGGGGGCAGACCTTTCTATGATACGATCGGATACCGCGATGAAGATGCTGTGAGGGAAATGTATCAGGCATTGGAATGGGAGGTGGCCCGTCTGCCTCGCCGCACTCAGGAGATCATCCGTCTCAAGCTTGCCGGATTCCAGATGACCGAAATAGCTGAGATCCTGGAGGTCGGCAGGGAGACCGTCAAGACGCTTCAGCGCGCGGGCATGGCCAAGCTGTCCAAGACTATGGAGCCGTGGGCCGAATTCTATTTCCTGCATCAGGAGGAATTGTCAGTGTGAGTCAATATCCTTAAGCAGCTCGCGGACAGCCGCCTCTATCTGCTGATCCACTCCTTCAGGTATCCTGCATTTGTCATTCTCTACCATGATATCGGGGTACAGCTGGTTGTTCTCAAGAAATTCCCCGCTTTCCTTGGACTTATGTCCGGTCACCGGTATTCCGAAATACAGACTCGGGTTCTGCAGCGTCTCCCAGATGACGCTGGTCATGGTTCCGGGAACAGGCATTCCGACCAGTTTTCCAAGTCCCCTGTCTTTGTACATCCACGGTGTTCCGTGTGCATTGGAGTAGTTCGCCTCTCCCACCACCATTATCGAAGGCTGATTGAACCTTCTTCCCGGAGTCATTCCGGCAAACTTTCCTCTGATTTCCTTTGCGAAATATTGCTCGCCGCTGAAAAGGATTTCCAGATCCTCATGAAGTCCGCCTCCTCCGTTGAACCGGGTGTCTATCACGACTCCCTCTTTCTCTCCATGCTTTCCTAATACCTCCGAATAGACATGCCGGAAACTGTTGTCGTTCATTGCCTTTATATGCACATATCCCAATCTGCCTCCGGAAAGCCTATCGACTGTCTCTGCGTTTCTCTTCACCCACCTGTCATACAGGAGTGCGTTGTGTTCCGACTTGTCTATCGGCACTACAACCATATCCACGGTTTCTCCAGAAGCCTTCTTCACTCCGACCAGGATCCGTCTGCCTGCCTTCCTGTCCAGCAGAGGGTAGTAGTCGGCTCCCCTCAAGATCTCCACACCGTCGATGTGGCTTATGATGTCCCCTTTCTCAATGCCCGATGACGAGCTGTCGAACGGTCCCCCTGCAAGCGCCTCCTCCACTTTAAGCCCGTTTCCGTCCCAAGAGTGGTCGAAGAAAAGTCCGAGCCGGGCAGTGGATGCGTCTGAGGCCGATTTCGACGCCCTAAGCCGTGCTCCGGTGTGTGACACATTAAGCTCTCCGAGGTACTCGCTCAGAAGTTCGGCAAAATCCCTGTTGTTGTTGATGTGGGGAAGGAACTTCCTGTAATGGTCAGTGAAGAATTCCCAATCGACCCCATGCAGGTCCGCGCGATAGAAACGGACCTTTTCCTGACGGTAAACATGATTGAACATCGCTTCGCGTTCTGCGGCGTGATCTATGTCAAGGGTCGTCCTGACCCCGATGTGGTCAATGCTCTTCCCGTCTTTCCGGAACGTTGAGAATCTGCTGCCGAGTATATACAAGGTCTTGCCCTTGCCCGTCCAGCGCAGCTTTCCGTTTGCAGCTCCTATCTTCTTATGGGACTTGTTTTTGACATCATATGTCCACAGACATCTGCCGTCTTCATGTTGTGCCAGATAATACAAGGTCGATCCGTCCTTGGACAGCTCAAACGAACTGATGTCCGCTGAAAGCGGGGTCAGTCTCTCTATCCTGTCGGAGATTCCGTCAAGCTCGATGCTGATGTCCTTGCTCCCTTTTCCCTTGTTGTCTGCAGACCTATTTGCGGCATCTGCTATTTCCTTTTCTTCCGGACTCATCAGGAATCTCTCATGCGCCTCCCTGTTGAGGAATGCGATCATCACATCTTCCGTAGTGTTCCATCTTGCATGGTCCTTCCTGCCGTATCTGTCGGACTTGAACAGTATGGCATTTCCGTCGAGGACCCATGTGGGACTCACATCCCAGTATCCGCTTTCGGTGATGTTGTGGATCGGCCCCTTGCCGTCGGCGCTCACTATTCCCACGTCATTCTGGGCATAGTTGGCGTTGCCCCTGAAGCTCAGGGTAAACCACTTTCCGTCAGGAGACCATTTGTAGTGGATGTCTCCGGAGGTGCTGACGCACCGGCTTCCGTCAGTGATCTGGCGGGTCTTGCCGGAAGCGAGATTCAGTACCATAAGCCTTTGCCGTCCTTCAATATATGCCAGTTCCTTGCCGTCTGGAGAGAACGACGGATTCTTCCGGTCTGTCTCACTGGCGCGGAACAGGGCCTTTTCGGTCACCAATGTGGCATTGGCGAAATTCACATCCCCGGCGTGAAAGAGCTCGGCGGTGTATATGTTCCAGGCTCCGTCCCGCTCGGAAGCATATGCCAGTTTCTTTCCGTCGGGAGAGAAGGTCACATCGGCCTCAGCTGCCGCCGTGTGCGTGATCTGATTGGTAGTCTTGTACTTTGTGGATGCGACAAACACCTCGCCTCTGTTTATGAAGGCTATCTGGCTCCCGTCTGCTGAGACGTCATTGTCTCCTCCTCCGTTCACGTTTATGGTGGTCTGCCCGTTGCCGGAGTCATCGGCAAGAATAGATATGTCCAGTCTCGCCGGGCTGCCGTCAGGCTTCATGACATAGATGTCGCCGTCAAAACCATAGCACAGCGTCCCGTTGTCCGACATGCTGAGGAACCGCACGGGGTGGATTTTGTGCCGGGTGAGCCTCTTGGTGCTCTGCGGGTCGTCTATAGGACAGGAATATACATTGAAGCCTCCTTCAGCCTCGCTCAGATAGAACAAGGTCTTTCCGTCTGCCGACACGACGGGCTCGCGGTCTTCTCCTTCAAAGTCGGTCAGCCGGGTGTGCTTTCCGTCCTTATATAGCCAGATGTCGCGGGTTATCGAAGACCTGTGATGCTTTCTCCAGATGTTTTCTCCTCCCTTCTTGTCCTGATAGACGAAGGTACCGTCGTATCCGGCAAAACTGACCTCTTCCGCCGGGGTCGCCAAAATCTGCTCCGGCCTGCCGCCGCCGATGCCGACTGAATACAGCTCTGTCATCGTTCCCTTTGGAAATACCATGCTTGCCGCGGGGTCGTGGATCTGAGCTGAAAAGACCACACTCCTTCCGTCAGGAGTGAATGCCCAGGGCCTTTCGTCAGCGGAATGAGTGGTGATTCTATACGGCCTTCCTCCTGCAGCGGGAACTGTGTGGAGGTCGAAATTGCCGTGGCGGTCGGATGCGAAGCATATGGTCTTTCCGTCCGGTGACCATACGGGGGAGTAGTCGTGTGCCGGATGTGATGTCAGTTGCCGGGCTTCTCCTCCTTCCGAACCTACGATGAATATGTCGCCTTTATATGAAAAAGCGATGTGATGACCGTCGGGAGAAATCGCCGGATAGCGCAGCCAGGAGGCGTTTTCTGCGGCCATGTGAAGGCATGATGCCGCAAGTATGAGCAGGGTTGGGATTGCTTTCATGAGTGTTGTTTTATGGGGCGTAAAGATATACAAAAGAAACTAAAAAAAATATTCCCCCGACCATCGGAATCAAACGTTGTTATCGGTATGACTATGGTTGTATTTTTTCTGCTGCTGGTTATGACAATAACTGTCGGCTGCTCGGAAAAAGAAGAGGACTACGGAACTGGAGTCAGACCGGACGGACCTTCTTATGTACCGAAGGACTGTGTCTTCACAAAGCGTGGGCTCAATAACGCTCTGGCTGTGGAGGATGCTGAGGATCTCTATCATAATTTCCTTTACACGGACTATCTTCCGTTGAAGGATAAGCCGGTGAATGTGTATTACTATATTCCTGAAGAAGGAGACCTGGCTGTCATGCCTCTCCTTTTTTCTCTGACCGGTGCAGAACGGATCGGAAACACCCAACTCAATTCATGGAGGCATCTGGCTGATGCCTACGGCTTTGCGGTCATCAATCCTCAGTTCGGCAAGGAACTCTATTCCGAGAACGAATATCAGTTCGGTGGAGTCACTCAGGAGAAGGGCTCGGAGGTGATCGTTGACCGGGAAAAATGGACATACAATATAATAGAGTCTCTGTTTGACTACTGGTGCAAGGAGACGGACAGCGACCAGACCGGATACCGTATCTTCGGCCACTCTGCCGGAGCGCAGTTCGTCGCCAGGATGGTGATGGCCATGCCTGAGGCCAGGATAATCAGTGCCGTCGCTGCAAACCCGAGTTCATGGCCGTGGCCGACGCCGGAGGGACTGACCGGAACAGATGGTAATGTCTATGGCTGGCCATATTCCATAAAGGGATTGCCGGTAGCGGACAAGGATACGCTTGCCCGTGCGCTTTCACGGCAGCTGTTCATTCAGGTGGGAACAGAAGATACGGGGACGGACTCTCTTGACGAGGGCTCGGCGGCAAATGCACAGGGAGAGCGGAGATACGAACGCGGCAGGAACTTCCATCAGGCCTGTGTGGATGCAGCGGAAAAACTCGGTGTCGAATGTGCCTATGGGCTTGCCGAAGTGGATGGGGTAGGACATTCCACAGTCCATATGGTATATGGCTACTACAAGCCTACAGTCAGCAAGACTGACGAAGCCGATCTTGGTCCTTACAGTGCTTTCAGGCTTCTTTTCAAATAATTCCTTCCAGATATGAAACGGATATTCAAGGTATCACTCACCGTATTGGTTCTTTGTCTGGCGATTCCTGTGTGGGCGGGCAAGGAAAAGGCCCCGAAATTCCGCAGAGGCGCCGGAATGTTCGAGATCACCTGCTATGCTCCGCTGGCAGACAAGCCGCTGAACCTGTGGTATTATATTCCCACGAACGGAAATATCAAGAAGATGCCTGTGCTCTTTTCCATGCACGGAGCCGAGAGAAGCGGACGCACTCAGCGCGGTGCCTGGCGTAATCTTGCGGAGGAGTACGGCTTCATAGTCCTGGCTCCGGAGTTCCTTCATGCAAACGGATATCCTGAGAACGGCTACCAGTTCGGCGGCGTCACCAAGGAACGGTTCGGGACCGAGGTGCTTCCAGATTCGCTGTGGTCATACAAATGGATCGAAGCCATCTTCGACTTCTTCAAGGAGGCCACCGGCAATGTGAGCGAGACCTACGACATGTTCGGCCATTCGGCAGGAGGCCAGTGGACCCACCGCTATCTCATAGCCACACCTGAATCCCGCTGCCGTCGTGCTGTGGCGGCAAACCCCGGCAACTATGCCTATCCGCTTGCCGAAGGACTGAAGATGCCTGACGGATCATTCTGCGACCACTACATGTGGCCTTTCTCCGTGCATGGTACCCCGATTGCGGATGATGAACATCTGAGGGCCTTCTTCAAGAGAGACCTCACCATCCTCATCGGTTCCGAGGACACCAAGCAGATGAATGATCCGCAGAAGGAGCCGGCCAACAGCTACTGTCATGTCCAGGGATGGACCAGATATGAGAGAGCCTTCCGATTTTGGGAGACCTGCAAGCGGATAGCGCAGGAGAAGGGAATGGAATTCAACATCAAGGTCAAGGCGGTTCCCGGTGCCGGCCACAGCTCAGGTCAGATGATTCATGGACAGGGCAGCGTCGGCAACTGGCGCATCGAAGATGACGAAAGAGTCTATAATACCAAGCATGTGACTCCTTATGGAGCCTTTTCCATAATTTTTGAATAAAGATGAGCGACACAACTAAACTGAGAGTATCCCTGCTTGCCGCCCTGTTTTTCCTGATGCTGATGTATCCGGTATCAGCCCAGGTGGCATCGCGTGTGGTGACAGGCTTTGTCAGTGACGCAGACGGGGAACCGCTGTTCGGAGCCGTCATAGTTCAGGACGGTACATCAAACGCAGTTACGGCGGCATCGGACGGTTACTACTCCATTATGGTGCCTGACGACCCGTCGGTAGTTCTCTATGTGTCATTCATAGGAATGACGGAGCAGAGGGTTCCGATAGAGAAGAAGGTGAGGATGGACTTTGTCCTCAAGTCGGATGAAGTGCTTGCATCTGCAGAGGTCGTGGCCACGGGATACGGTGATGTAGCCAAAGACGCCTACACGGGCTCTGCAACCATAGTGAATTCCTCCGACATCGCAAACCGCCCCGCAGGTACGCTGGAAGGTGTTTTGGGTGGCCTTGCTCCGGGATTGCTCGCCTCCGGTTCCGGCCAGCCCGGAGACAGGATGGAGGTCAATCTCCGAGGCTTCGGCTCGCTTGACGGCTCGAGCAACCCGATATATGTCGTGGATGGTGTCGTCCTCGACCAGGACAATATGTCCGGCCATTCCAATGTGATCTCTACACCTTTGGCCACGCTCAACCCCTCAGACATAGAGAGTGTCACCATCCTGAAGGACGCTGCGTCGGCATCGCTTTATGGTGCCCAGGGTGCCAACGGAGTGATTGTAATCACCACTAAGCAGGGACGTCCGTCCGACAAGGTCCGTTACTCGTTCAGTGCTCAGGCGGGAATTTCCCGCGCCGCAGATTTTGTCATGCCAGAGCTTGTTTCCTCTGAACAGTATCGTGACCTCTGGACGATGGGAGAGCTGCATCGTCTGGTTTCCACCAACGCTTCAGGTTCCTTGGCCGAAAATCTCAGCTCGCTGTATTCAGATAAGCTGAACAACAGGGTCGCTGACATGAACTACTACCAGTGGGAGAAGCTTGCCAAGCAGAACTTCAATGCGATGTTTGCCATCCCGAAGCCGGACGGGACATATTACAGGTACGACTTCTTCGGGGAGGACCAGGACAAGCTTCCTCATACCGACTGGTATGACCTCATCACCAGGAATGCCGTATATCAGAAATACGACTTTTCCCTCCAGGGAGGTCTGAACTCCATAAGATATTGGATGTCTGTGGGATATATGGACCAGCAGGGAGTCGTGATCAACTCGGGCCTCAGCCGTTTCAGCTACCGCCTGAGGATTGACAATCAGGACAAGAAGAAGTTCATCAACTGGGGAGTTACGGCAAATGTGAGCAGGACATCTCAGAACGGACCTCTCACTTCCGGCTCGAACTACAACATGCCGCATTACGCAGCGCTTCTGCTGCCATCCGTCGTGCCGGCATATCTGGAGGATGGTTCCTACAACCTCACCTTCCCGGACAATCTCCTCAACGGAAACCACAACCCGGTGGCCAGCGCAAATGACAACATACGTCAGCGCCCTCAGTTCACCCTTCAGTCCACAGCTTGGCTGAAGCTGAACATAGCCCCTTGGCTTGATTTCCGTGCCGACCTCAATGAATATTACATCACAGGAAGCCGTACGGACTATTTCGACAAGGATTTCGGAACCGGCTATCTCACAGACGGCTCCCTCACCCAGTACGACTCGAAGCGTCTGAAGCTGACATCCAAGAACATGTTCAACTTCAACCTCGCAATTCAGGAAGAGCACAGGATAAGTGCAACTGCCGGAGTCGAGCTCGTCAATTTCCGTCAGACCCATACATCGGTGGCTGTCAGCAACTTCATCGATGACAGCAAGCCTGTGCTCTCCACCGGAACCGTGGCCACCGGCTGGGACGGCGGCGGATATGCCTACAGCACCTTCTCCATAGTCACGAGAGCGGATTATTCATACCGCTACAGATATTTCGTCGGAGGCTCCTTCCGCGAGGACCGCTCTTCAAGATTCTCCCCTGAATACCGCACGGGAGACTTCTGGTCCGTGTCTGCTGCATGGCGCATCACCAACGAGCCGTGGATGAAGCCGGTCAGGAAGGTCTTTGACAACATCAAGTTCAAGGGAAGTTACGGATATAACGGAACAGTGCCGGACAAATACTACAACTGGAGGACATTGTATTCAGGATCAGGAGCCTACAATGATGTCCAGGCCCTGTCCCAGTCATTCAGGGCAACCTATGACCTGACCTGGGAGAAGAACCGTATCTGGAATGTGGGAGTGGATGTCGCCATGTTCGGAAACAGGCTCAAGTTCACTGCTGAGTATTACAGACGCAAGTCTTTCGACCTGCTCCAGGAGCTCCCGGTCTCCAAGACCACCGGATTCAACACCATCCTGACCAACACTTCGGCCGGTATCGACAACAGGGGATTTGAACTGGATCTGGACGCATCCGTATTGTCGGTAGGTGGATTCGACTGGGATCTGGGCATCAACTTAGCCACCCTGAAGGCGACATATTTCGGTCTGGAACAGGACATTATCGCCAACAGCCAGATCAAGCGCAACGGCGAAAGCGTCTATGCCTGGTATATGTATGATTTTGCCGGAGTTGACTCCAACACCGGAAACACGGTGTTCTGGGCTTATGACGAATATGGCAACAAGGTCCATTCCGACAGCGAAAATCCGTCGCACCGTCAGATAGTCGGTAAGGGAGTCCCTACGGTGACAGGATCGTTCAACACCGCATTCTCATGGCTTGGAATCTCCCTGTCCGCCACCTTCTCCTATGGACTCGGCCATCAGGTCTATGACAGCAGGGCAGCTTCCAGGACAGCCATCGACGGCAAGTCCCTGACCTATAATATGGATGTGAGCCAGCTTGACGCGTG
>CAZMNZ010000036.1:0-16948 GCA_964567765.1 uncultured Muribaculaceae bacterium | reverse complement strand
ACAACGACCTGTCCCATAGCACATTACAGAAAGTGCGTGCTCCCCTTTGGCGGCACGCACTTTCTGTTTCTCGTTGACGTTCAAGCACTTACGTGCCACCGTTTCTCGGTTACCTGTCAGACAGGAGAACCAGGTCGGCAAGAACGATGGCAGTCATGGCCTCCACCACGACCGGAGCCCTTAGTGCAAAGCACACATCGTGACGGCCAGGGACTTCGAGAGTGTCGGTTTCACCCTTTGCAAAGTTGAAGGTCTGCTGGGGTTTCCTTATGCTGGACGTAGGCTTGAAGGCCACACGGAATTTCAGAGGGGCTCCGTTTGTGATTCCTCCGTTGACTCCGCCGGCGCCGTTCTTCACCGGTCTTCCATCCTCCCCTATCGGGTCGTTATGTTCCGAGCCCTTCATTGCAGCTGCCTTGAATCCGTCTCCGAATTCTATTCCTCGAACTCCCGGAATTGCGAACACGGCATGCGCTATCTGAGATTCCACGCTGTCCCAGAACGGTTCTCCATATCCCGGATCGATTGACGGAACCACACACTCCACGACTGCGCCAAGGCTGTCTCCCTCATGTATTGCCTGATCTATCGCCTGCTGCCATGCCTCCGGGATGGTACTCTGGCTGCACTGAGTCATATCTCCACCTGTCAATTCCGGCAAGGAGATGCCGCCCAGTTCCACGATACGCGTTTCCACAGCATTCACCGGCGTATCATCCAGAATAGTGGCGTCATCCAGAATCTTCTTCGCCACCACTCCTGCAGCGACCACAGGCAGGGTGAGGCGGCCTGAGAAATGTCCGCCACCACGAGGGTCCTGACAGTCATCCCATTTGAGGGCGGCGGTAAGATCCGCATGTCCCGGACGAGGCATGTCTGCGAACAGACCATAGTCCTTAGACTGGGTGTTCGTGTTCTCAAAAACGATGGTCAGTGGTGCTCCCGTCGTGTGTCCCTCATATACTCCGCTCACTATCTTTGGTTTGTCTGCCTCGATGCGAGGAGTCGTACCTCTGGATCCGCTCTTTCTGCGGAGGAAATCCTCAGTGAAGTCCCCCTCTGTCAATTCCAGACCAGCCGGAACACCGTCCACCACCACTCCGATGAGTTCTCCATGAGACTCGCCGAAGATGCTTACCCTGAATTTTCTGCCGAATGTATTCATATATCTACTTTTTGCAGCACTTAACTAGTTGTCTCTCTGCACGTTATACACATTGCGTGCTCCCCTTTGGCGGCACGCACTTTCCATATACCGCTGATTCTCAGCGGATTGCGCGCCACGCTTCACGGAAGCCCGGGAAGGATTTGGCGACGCATTCCTCATCATCGATGACAATAGGGCTGTCGGCTCCGAGTTCGGCGACCTTCAGCGCCATCACCATACGGTGGTCATGACGGGAAGTATAGGCTCCGCCCTTGAGCAGCGCGCCTGTGAGGATCCTCTGAGCCAGACTATGACCTTCTATCACCATCTCGTCCCCCTCAATGGTTGCCCTGACACCCATCTGTGTCAGCATCTCCAATATGGCCTTCGCCCTGTTGCTTTCCTTATTGGCCAGACGTCCCACTCCCGCCAGTCTGCTCGTGCCTTGGCAGAACGCCGCCAGCACTGATATGATCGGGAACAGGTCAGGACAGTTGGAGGCATCCACACTGAAAGCCCTGAGCGGAGCCCTCTGCACAGTGATGTCTCCCTGTCCGCCATCCATCTGAGACAGACTTGCGCCAGCATCCATCAGGATATCCATTATTGAGAGATCCGCCTGTAAAGAGGTTGTGTCCAGCCCTTTGAGCACAGTCTTTCCAAACACTGCGCCTGCCACCAGGAAATTGGCCGCGGCACTCCAGTCTCCTTCCAGGTCCATATCGGCAGCCTTATATTTCTGTCCGCCTCTGACCTTGAAGACCATCTCCGTGCAGAGTGACCAGTCTCCATCGGACTCCAGGAAGTCTCGTCCGCCAAGCATTTCATTGCCGATCTTTATTCCGAACTTCTTGAGGACTTCGAGGGTTATGAATATATATGGTATGCTCTTCGGCTCTTTGACTATCAGTGAGGAATTCCTCTCCGCAAACGGAAGCGCCATCAGCAGACCTGATATGATCTGGGAACCATGCTTTCCTGAGATCTCCGCACGCCCTGCCTTCAACGGGCCTTTCACTCTGAGCGGCACGCTCACCGGTCCTTCCTGACCATCCTCCGGTGCGACGGAGCATATTTCCGCACCAAGAGCCTCCATGATTTCCCTTGCTCCGGTGAGCGGACGTCCGAGGAGGGTCTTTTCTCCGGTCAATGTCACTGAACCGGCATTCAGTTGCGCCATCAGAGGGGTCACCATTCGGGTCAGAAGCCCGGACTCTCCCACATGGAGCATCGGATTTCCGTCGGCGCCCTGCTCAAGAGACAGACTTCCGGTTTCTGCTGATATTCCTTTGATAATGACCTCTGTTCCGTCCACTGTCACCTCGGCACCAAGATTACGTGCCACCTGAAGGGCGGACTCATTGTCTCCGCAAGTGGTATAGCCTCTCAGATGAGAGACTCCGTCAGCAAGGGCCGCCGCTATAATCGCACGCTGGGCGAAACTCTTGGAAACGGGCATCATTATGCCGGTCGTCTGAGTTTCATGAGGGTACCTGTCGCACTTTTCCTGCGATAGTGTTACAGATACCCCTGAATTCAAGGGCACCTGCGACGCTTTTCCGGCATAACCGTTACAGATAGGGTGGAAATCTCCATATACCAGATTCCACATTTCGGATGCGACCCACTGCCCCGGAGCCGCAGCCTCATCCTCATTCACGGCAGCATACGTATATGGCGCACCAAGCCTGAGACACTCCAAACGCGACTGTCTGCCCTCTTCGCCCATGCAGAACGCCACGAGGCCGCCGTCGGCAAGGGCGCTGATCCTCTCATCCGAATGGCCTCCTTCACGGCACCAGTCATATAATCCGAGCACCTTTGCCACATCCTCCTGAGAATGCGCAGTGGTCACGATCTTCACCATATCGGCACCATGATATACGCATTTCTCCACGAGGGCCTTCAACGCCTCCGGCGAATCCGTCCCCTCGAAGTCATGGTATGACCTTATGAATACCGTCCCGTTCTCATGGGCTGCCTGACGCACCCTCTTGGACATCTGCTTCTGAGCCTCCAGTTCAACGTCAACATATCTCGCACCTGCCTCAATCGCCTTTATGAGCCTTCTCTCGGCAATCTGCATCGCCTTGATCATGCGGCTCTGCTCCGGAAGGTCCTGCAGGGACGGTTCCCCCGATGCCACCTCGTTGATCCTGCATGTAGCCACAAGGGGCACGTCAGACGAAAACACCTCGTCCATCTCCCTGTCAGTCAACCGGCATCGGTCCAGACGGATTTCCGCCATCTCGCAGTCCTGAAGCAGTTGAAGAATCTGCTCAGCCGTCCTGTTCTGTATAGTCGTACAAATCATAATCTATTTCAATAATTTCACCACCTCATCCACCGTCAGGTCCACCACCTCGACCGATCCTATCGCCTCAGGCAGCACGAAATGCACCTTTCCTCCTTCCGCCTTCTTGTCCTTCTTCATCACCTGAGCCATCTCCTTGATGGAACAGGGGCACTCCACCGGCAGCCCGCATACCGTCAGATCCGCCTTCAATTTTTCAGCCAGTCCGTCCTCCGGTTTCCGGAACATTCCGGCGATACGGTCAACGAGACCCTGACCGGACTTCTCCAACTCCGCTGCCAGCCGAGCCGCCAACACAATTCCGACAGCCACAGCCTCACCGTGGGTCAGGCCCGTATCCTTTTCAGCAAGACTCAACACCGGCATCCGCTCCTCCTTCTGAGACAAGGTCTCTATCGCATGAGCGAAAGTATGCCCAAGATTCAGCACCCTGCGTTCCCCTTTCTCGAACTGATCACGCGACACGATTCCGGCCTTCACGGACGCCGCCGCCTTTATAAGCTCTGTCAGTTCCGCCTCCTTCTGCTCCAATGTCCCCGTCCGGTCTTGGGAATATGCCTTAAGATAGGCAACCGCTCTGTCATACATCCCTCCGTCATTGATAATGAAGGTCTTGAGCATCTCGGCTGCGCCCGAAAGGAAGTCCCTGGCAGGGAGACTTTCAAGCACCTGAGGACAGAGATATGTGAATTCCGGCTGACAGATCACACCGAGAATATTCTTATATTTTTCAAAATTCACCCCGGTCTTGCCACCGATTGCGGCATCAACCTGTGCCAGAAGAGTCGTAGGAATATACGCAAAGCGCACTCCACGCTTGTATATGGAAGCAGCGAAACCGGCCATATCCGTGGTTATCCCACCGCCTACCGCAAGCACAAGAGCATCCCGGTCAGCACCCTTGTCAAGCAGCCAGGAACAGATATCCATCACCGTCTCCATTGTCTTGACCGTCTCAGAGACATCAATCGTCTTCACCGGAATCTCATCTGCAATGAACTCCTGCACAAGATCATACACAGCCCTGGACTTCGTGACCACCTGCCTGTCCGCAAGAACGAAGACATGGGCATATGGTTTCAGGCAATCCACCAGGCCACCGTCTAGACTCAGTCCACCGCCAACCACAACCCTGCTGACCACCTTTTCATCGTGATATATATCAATCTGTTCCATAGGTTCCTCCATTAAACCTGCAAATATACACATTTGTCCCCACGCCCACGATAAATATTTTGCATTTTCCGAAAAATCAGATACCTTTGCATTCCTCAACCGGAAGGCATCCCCTCCCGGTCCGGTCAAAGTCTCGGATACGGCCCTTCTCTGAAGCCCGCCCCCAGACCCAAGACCACACCAGCCCGGATGGCGGAATCGGTAGACGCGCTGGTCTCAAACACCAGTGGAGCAATCCGTGCCGGTTCGATCCCGGCTCCGGGTACCGAGAATCCTCTATAACTCTTTGAATTTCAAATCGTTATAGAGGATTCTTCTTTTATTACCGAAACAGTACCGAAACATTTTCCGGGATATGGGTGACTGGAACAGGTTTACTTTACTCGTCCGCAAAAACCGGCCATTTTACGGATGAGACAGTCATTTTTACAACTTCGTCCGTAAAACTATGGGATTTCACGGACGACTCTCGCCCTACTATGGACGATCGCGTGCATTTTTACCGGAAAACTGCTCTCGGTACCCTCTTTCTTCGGAATCCTTATTTTCTTAAAATTGTTGGTTGAATACTTGCTTTTTACAATCTATATAGCCTTCTTATTTAGAAACTCTCAAAACCATATAACACTATTGTTATTTCCATTGCTCAAGCCTCTTCTCGACCTCCTCTTTGGGCAGACGAACATTACTTTCATAAAGCTCAGCCAAATGAGCCGCAGCATCCTTGGGTGAAACGATGTTGTGATTCACCAACTCGTCGAAGACAAATAGGATTCCTGACACATTGATCCCCTCCCCTTCTGCTCTTTTTCTCAAGGTCTTGTCTCCTGTGAGAAGCCTGGCACTTTCAAGCATCTTTGTATATATCAATACCGAGCAGTCTTCAATGGATACATTGCATACTTTCTTAGCTTCGTTATAATACTCCCATATGCGAATAACCTCCTTCGATGAAAACGACTTAACAGTCAAGTGCCCTTGTTCACAAAAGGTCACAACATCCTTATGCTGAGTTCCTTTAGTCAATTCACTCATGACCAAATCCGTAGTATGAACCTTATAGGGCAGTTTAAAGAAACTGTCCAAAAGACCACAAGAGTGCAGGTCAATGAAAATATTCGTATCGTTTACTATAATCTCCATTATACCAGCTCGAGTTTACTCTTTACTTCCTCCATCGGCTCATTAAGCAGAACAGCTGCCTTAGAGCTAGATATCATATCACTTGCCAGAGCCCTATATACGAGACGATCAAAACGGCTAGACTCCTCTACTCCTCGATATGACGACCTTTCCACTGCTTCCTTGAATGCTAGGCTCTTATTCTTCCTAATGCAAAAAGAAGTATACTTAGATTCGCTGATCACACCCACGGTCTTCGCTTTGAACATCAATGCATCAACAGAAATACCATACATAGCTTGCAGCACCTTTAATTCCTGCAATGAGATATCGCTGCGCCTTTCTCCTAAAACATCCACAAAGGCATCTCGAGAAATCAGCATTTCGCTAGCAAAAAGATGACATAGTCTTTCCTTCTCTTTCTTCTCCATTTCTTCGGGTAGGTTCATCACAAGATGCCCAAGTTCATGCAAGCCGGTAAAGCGAAGTCTCTCCACATCGAAAGACTTGTTAACAACGACAAATGGCATATTTTCATCGTTGTTAACATATCCGCTAAGACCATCAAAAGATGAGTCTACCTTAATTTCTACCACCTTGATATTCTTTGACTCAAGAAGATCAGTAACGCTTAGAATACCATCTTCACCGATATTCCAAGCCTCCTTCAACCTCTTGACAACCTCACAAACATCATCATCAGAAACAACAAGCATCTCTTTGACAGGATTTGCAAAAGACGGAACACAGCCCCATACATCCTCAATCTCCAGATACCTTTCAATGATATCACGAATCTCCTCCTTTATCGCTTCAACCTCTTTTACTCCCATTTTAGCCTTCTTTCGAAACTCGATATTGCTGATTGCAAACTGCGATTCTCTAAAGAAGTAATCTGGTTTGACATCGAGAGCCTGCGATAACAGAATCAGAATCTGTGAGCCAGGGAGACTCTCTCCTTTCTCATACTTTGAGATGGCCTGTTTAGAAACAGCATTACCTATCTTTTCGCAAAGGGCGTCCATTGAAAGATTGCGCATTATTCTGGCTCTCTTCAATCGGTCGCTGAATATTTCGTTAAAAGTGCTCATAATTCTTGATGTTTGTTGTTCGGTTTACAAAAATAGATAAATTATTTTAATTTGTCAACTTTCATATCAAAATTCACACCATTGTGGTATTTTTAGCGCCGATCATCTTTCTCATGCCCCTCACCAAGCAAGGTAATGAACTCGTTCATGCCGTTGACCATGGTGACTGAGATTAGGCCGAGGCGGGTTGCATGATGGTTATCAGATCAAGGTAAGTACCAAGGCATTTGATTGCCTTCTAAAAATCGTCTTGGGCTAAACGGTTCCCACCGGACTTCATGTTTCAGTTGACAGACGAGGAGACGGAAAATTGGAAATCACAAATTGTGATAACCAAATCCATCGCGATGGGCTTAAGAAGAAATCCGAATGCATTTACAGAACAAGGCGTTCATGACATTAGATGTAGGACGAATTGTCTTTACTTTCGTTTGAGTCTTGCTTACTGAAGTAATCATTGCCTGAATATCCTCTGGAACATTTGTAATCTCCACCTTAAAAGGCAATGACGAAGCATCCTTCAAAAAGAGATAATAGAACCGTGCACTCTAAAACAGGCAAAAACCTCCCATATCGCTTCGTCCGGTATGGGAGGTTTTTCTTATTTCAATTTCTTAACTACCTTATCAAAGTCAGACTCGATCTTTTGGGTCTTATTGAATTGTTCGTATTCTTTCCCGGCCTTGCGTTCAGCCTGTATCCTAGATACTTTACCTCTATCCGTTAGAATCTGATACTTTCTGAATGATAAGAATTCGTTTACGCTTGCCGCAAATTCTTCCATTGTAAAGGTATTCTCCCTCTCTACCAGATCTTCAATGTAATCGAAATATCCTGTTACAGCACGCTCCAGACGCTTGATCTCATGTTCCTGAAGGTAATTCTTTGCAACCATGACATCGGACTTCAAGATTCTGCCATCCGGAGAATGCTTCCACGTTGTCAGGCCCATATTCTCCTTAGTGCTATCTGCTTTAGAATAGATGATTTCAGCAGCTGTCTGTCCTGTTATAGCATAATGAAACTTATTCTGGACCATTGCATAGAAATCCTTTGTAATATCCGAATCACGATCATAATCGAGACTACACTCCGCAAAAATATCCGTTATCTGCTGCCATATACGTCTCTCACTTGCACGGATAGAACGGATTCTCTCCAGCAATTCACGAAAGTAATCCTTTCCGAATGTTTGCCCACCCTGTTTCAATCTCTCATCATCCAGCACAAAACCTTTGAGGATATATTCCTTCAAGACATTAGTAGCCCAAATACGGAAATGAGTGGCTTTTGCCGAGTTCACGCGATAGCCGACAGAAATAATTGCATCAAGATTGTAGAACTGCGTTTCCAGAGTCTGTGTTTTACCCTCAATAGCGCCATGCTGAGTGGTTATTTCCATTTTGGAAATAACCACTTCCTCGTGTAATTCTCCCTCTGCAAAGATATTCTTCAAATGCTTGCTAATTGCTGGAACCTGCACTCCAAACAACTGAGCCATAGCCTTTTGAGTCAGCCACAACGTTTCATCCCTTACAACAGCCTCAACATTCACATCTCCTTGCGGTGTGCTGCACATCAAAAACTGTATCTCTTTGTTCATATCAAGTATAAATTTATCCTTGTAAATATAGTTATTATCTTTCAATATTCCCTACTCCAACATACTCACCAGATCACGCATCCCGGGGGGGGGCACTGTCATCTGATATGTTTTGAGGTATTTGTTTTCAGCACTTCTCATATATACTCTTTTGTGAGAATATAAAGCCGACACTCAACCCTATCAACAAAACTGAAAGATCTGTCAGAGTAATTTCATCAATAGATAAACCCGAACATCCAGATAGGGATATTCTTTCCCACAGCATATTCAATATTATCCTTCACAATATATCCTTTATCTGCATCCTTCAACTGCTTGCCGGTCTTATTGCGACCTCCCACTTCGAATGTAATTCCATCCACCTCAAAATCTGAAATCTTAGAAGAATATACGGAATGCTTCTGCTTCATCCATGTCAAGAACATCGTCTCACGAATCGTACCCTCGTCTGACTTGTCAAGTCCAAGAGCATAAATAATATTGGAATTATTCAAATACAGCTTTTCCACCTTCTGCAATATGCCATCGCCTATAGATTTCTCTCGTAGCGCATTGAAAAGACCGGACTTCTCAAGATACTCTATATAATCGGGGAGAAGGTTCCTGCTGATATCCAGATCTCTTGCAAGAGTCGTATGATTCGGCTTATATGGCACGGACTGGGCAAGCATATACATCAGTTTCTTAAGTTTAGCAGAGGCAGCCACTGTCATCTCCGCGTACCTTGGAATATCATCTTCGACAGTTGCATTTATTGCCTGCTTCAGTTTTATCAAGAAATCCTCCTCAGTAAAATATGGATAACAACCATTTCTCAGATAGTCCTGATAATACTTTATCGGTCTATGCTCACCATACGGGAAATCTACCTTACCAGAGAGGATGCCTTCCAAAGAAGAAGGCTTAAGACTCCATCCTTGTGATATGTTAAGATACTCTCTGAATGACAGAACCGGCATAGTATACTCAATCGTTCTTCTGCTCAAGTCTGCCTTTGCTCCCTTTTTCAGGTCAAGGATGGAACTTCCAGAATAGACAACTTGCAGAAGAGGCAACTGATCATAAATCATCTTTATCTCGGTTGTCCACCCTTTATATTTATGAATTTCGTCAATATAAAGCCTTTTTCCTCCACGCTGGAAGAAGGTCAACGCAAGATCATAAATCCTATGACCTGCGAAATAAAAATCATCAGCCTGGACATACAACGACTCATCAACCTTGTCATACAACTTGATATGCTGAAGAATCATCGTTGATTTTCCTACACCTTTCTGCCCTAGAAGACCGATCAATCTATTTTTCCAGTTGATACTATCGTGAAACGATCTCACAAATTCTGTTGGGGTTAAATCCAACTTGATTCGATATGTCTGCAATAACGTATCCATAACTTTTGCACATTATTTAGTGCAGCAAATATAATAAATTGCACTAAAATCAGTGCAATTTTTAGCAAAAACTGCACTGGTTTACAAACAAAACTACTCAAAAACGCTGAGTGCCTCCTTCTTTATATCCTTATCCATCTCACGACATCATGCAGAAGCCCTGCAACTTCCCCGTCTCCAAAGAGGACACCGACCAGGTTCGGATCCATGATCTGTCTTGGGGAGGTGCCGAAAAGCATATTTCAGGGGATATATTATAATCCGAGGCAATGAACTTCAGGATTGAGCGATTATTTCTTGTATTTTTTTTATATTCGCCGCTTCAATTAATTTCACAAGAAATGGAAAAACTTGAAAAACCAGCAATCCTGGTCGTTGACATGCTCAACGACTTCGTGACAGGTTCGCTTACATGCGAGCGTGCCAAAGCTATCGTTCCGGCAACCGCAAGACTTCTCGACGCTGCACGCGCCGCTGGTGTACCGGTGATTTTCTGTAATGACGCGCACCTTCCCGGCATCGACCGTGAACTGAAGATATGGGGAGATCACGCCATCGTCGGCACAAAGGGAGCCGAAGTGATTCCTGAACTGAACCTCTGTGAGAAGGACTATGTAGTGCCTAAGAGACGTTACAGCGGCTTCTTCCAGACCGACCTCCACATCCTCCTCCAAGAACTGGGCGTGAAGACCGTGGTTATGACCGGACTTCATGCACACATGTGCGTACGCCACACATCAGCCGATGCCTTCTGCCTCGGATATGACGTTGTAGTGGCAAAGGAGGCAACCGATTCATTCACCGAAGAGGACTATCTGAACGGCCTCGCTTACCTCAAGACCTGCTACGGAGCTGATGCATATTCCAATGATGAGCTCATAGCATCTTTCCAGGCATAAGAATGAGAAATAACGGCTAGATTGCATGGATATGCGGCGCTGCAGTTGTACTGTTCGGCGCCGCTGTCCTTCTGATGCTGAATACAGCAGATAAGAGAGACGGGGAAACCCAGCTTATAATAGGCACATACGGATATATATATGACTTCCCTTTTAATATAAACAGCCTCCACATCAACTGTGAAGGCTGTTCCTCATTCTGGCTTTATCCGAACTTATGACCCTGAATTTACTGCTGTCCGCCGCCCAGGGCGCGATAAAGTTCGATGACTGCCGAGATCTTTTCATATGTATCCTGAGCCTGGGCGGTCTCTGCCTGAAGGAGTGACTGCTGGGCTGTGAGGACTTCAAGATAGGTCGTCGAAGTGTATTGCATCATCTTTTCCGTCTTGACCAGAGCGTTGGACAGAGATTCAACCTGCATTGTTCTCCACTTTTCCTTGGAAAGTGCTGCCTGATACTTCGTCAAGGCGTCATTCACCTCAGCGCCGGCATTCAGCACGGTCTGCTGGAAGGCGAGGGCTGCGATTTCCTGATCGGCACGGGCTATCCTGACCTTGCCACGCATAGCCCCTGCATTGAATATCGGCTGGAACAAGGAGGCTGCGGCATTGAGAATCAGTCCCGCAGGATCCATCACAGTTCCTCCGAGATTGTTTGTCCATCCTGCTGCTCCGCTCAAAGATATTGACGGATACAGGTCGGCACGGGCCGCATTTACGGCATAATAAGCCGCCGCCAGGTTGTTTTCTGCGGCACGGACATCCGGTCTTCGGCTGAGGATAGACACAGGCAGTCCGGTCTGGAGTTCCACCGGGAATGACGCATCGACAAGAACGCCTCTTTCTATATGACGAGGAGTCTGGCAGAGGGTAAGGCTCAATGAGTTTTCAAGGTCGTTTATCGATCTGCGTATATCCTCGACGGCTGCCTCCACCTGATACCACGCTCCTTCCATCTGCGACACAGCCACATCATTTGCCATTCCGGCATCCATCATCGCCTTGAGCACACGCACGCTTTCGGAGAATTTTCCGGAAGTGGATTCCGCAATCCTCAACTGCTCGTCAAGCATCAGCAATGTGTAATACTGCACCGCTACACCGGCAATCAATCCCGTGCGGGCTGTCTGCTCATAGTCCTGAGCCATTGCCGCAGATGCCTGAGCCTGACGTTTTGCATTGGTCTTCTTTCCGAAAAGGTCAAGGTCCCAGCCGACGGCAACCGGAACCGTATAGGTCCAGCCGGCTCCTGTGTTCAGGCCGGAGAAATCATTGAAACCGCTGACGGCTCCTTCCGGTGCAAAATTCACAGACGGAAGATAATCCAGACGGGCAATCTTCAGTCCGGTAAGAGCCTGTTCCACACGGAGTTGAGCAGACCTGTAATCGGTGTTGCGCACGAGTGCGCTGTCTATCAGTTCCTGAAGATATGGATCCTGGAAGAGTTCCTTCCACTCCATATCCGCAATCGACGAGGTGTCGGCAGTCTGGTATTGTGCCCCAAAAAGGGAGTCAGTGACCATTTCCGCCGGTCTCTCGTACTTTTTATATATGCCGCAACTGCTGACTATTGCCGCTGCGGCAATGATTATTGATATTTTCTTTATCTGCATATTTTTCAGAATTTCACAGTGTTGTCGTGTTCTCCTTTCGTTCTTTTCTGTTCGCGTACGCCGTCGATTTCAGAGTCGATCTGATTGTCCTTGGTCTGCTCGAACTGCACCGGCTTGAATTTTTCCTCCAAGGTCTGGAATACCACGAAGAGTGCTGGCACGAAGAAAAGCAGAATCAATGTTCCGACGAGCATACCGCCCACGGCACCTGTACCCAAGGCCGAGTTTCCGTTAGCGCCCACTCCTGAAGCGAACATCAGAGGGAGCATACCGAATACCATCGTAAGGGCTGTCATAAGAATCGGGCGGAGACGCACCTTGGCGGAAGCGATGGCGGCCTGCTTGATGGTCATTCCTGCCTTTCTGCGTGAAGAAGCATACTCGGTGATGAGGATGGCGGTCTTGGCAAGCAGTCCGATAAGCATGATGACTCCTGTCTGAAGGTATATGTTATTTTCCAATCCGAACAACTTGGCGAAAAGGAAAGAGCCCATGACTCCGCAAGGAACAGCGATGATGACTGCAAGAGGAATGAGGAAACTTTCATAGAACGCACAGAGAATCAGATAGATAAGGACTATACAAATCGCATATATCGACAACGCGTTGTTTCCTGTGCGTTCCTCCTCTCGCGACAGACCTGCGAACTCGAAACCATAGTTTCTCGGAAGTGACTGCGCCGCAACCTCCTTGATGGCCTTGATGGCATCTCCTGACGAATAGCCTTCCGCTGCCGAGCCGTTGACGGATATCGAATTGTAAAGGTTGAAACGGGACAGCGTCTGCGCGCCATATACCTTTGTCAGTTCCACGAACTGGCTCAGAGGAGCCATCTGTCCGTTATCCATCCTGACCTGAATGGCATTGAGGGATTCCGGTGTCATACGGTACTGAGGATCTGCCTGAATCATAACCCTGTACACATGGGAGAACCTGTTGATGTTCGACACATACTGTCCTCCGTAATATCCCGCAAGGGTGGAAAGAACGGTGGCCGGTGACACTCCTGCCCTCTTGCACACCACCGGATCGACATTCACCAGATACTGAGGGAAATTAGGATTGAAAGACGTGTAGGCCATCGCGATTTCCGGACGCTGATTGACCGCTGCAAGGAATTCCTGTGTCACTGCGTGGAACTCGCCTATATCGCCTCCCACCTTGTCCTGCATGTGGAATTCAAATCCGTTTGTCATACCGTAGCCGGTAATCATAGGAGGTGCAAACGGAACTATGGAAACATCCCTGATGTCCGCCGTTCTCGCCATTATCTGTCCTATGACCGCATTGACGTCGTCTTCCTTGCCCTGTCTGAGCGACCAGTCCTTGAGCCTGATGGTTATGAGTCCGTATGACGATCCTGCTCCTGAGATGAGGCTGTAGCCTGATACGGTAGAGCATATTTCAATCTGGTCCAATGACGAAATCCTGTCATATACCTCCATCAGCACATTATTCGTGTTCTCAAGCGAACTGCCCGGAGCAGCCTGGACATTCACCATGATCGCACCCATATCCTCGTTAGGAACGAAGCCTGTCTTGGTGGTCATCATGAACAGGACGAGAAGTCCGATGCAGGCAGCAATCATGATCCAGACGAGCCATGTCCTCTTGATGAAGAATTTGACGCCGTTCTTGTACTTATCCACCACTGCATTGAAACCCGTATTGAATTTCTTTCTGAACCTCGCCGAGAAACTGTTGATTTCCCTTCCGTTTTCATCCACATAAGGATTGAGAAGGATGGCGCTCAAAGCCGGTGCGAGGGTCAGTGAGTTGATTGCAGAGATACCCACGGCTACAGCCATCGTGATACCGAACTGGGTATAGAACACACCCGACGTTCCGCCCATCATCGAGACGGGAATGAACACTGCCATGAACACGAGGGTAGATGTGAGAATTGCTGACGAAATGCCGTCCATGGCATCTACAGATGCGTGATAGGAGGAGTGGTAGCCCGCCTCAAGTTTCGCCTGCACAGCCTCCACGACCACAATGGCATTGTCCACCACAGTTCCGATGGCAAGCACAAGGGCGAATAGCGTGAGCAGGTTTATACTGAATCCTGCCACTGCAAGGAATGCGAATGTACCGATGATCGAGACGAAGATCGATATGGTAGGAATGAGGGTTGCCTTCCAGTCCTGAAGGAAGAAGTAAACAACCAGCACCACAAGAAGAATCGCAAGAATCAACGACTTTATCACCTCCTTTATGGAAGCGTAAAGGAAGTCGTTGACAGACATCATGGTGTCTATCATCATTCCTTCCGGCATAGTCGCGCGCGATTCTTCGATGAAGGTGTCGATGTCGTTTACCGTCTGCGTGGCATTCGAGCCGGCAATCTGGAATATCATCATTTCCACTCCGGGATGACCGTCCGTGGTCGATTTGTAGCCGTATGATTCTATTCCAAGTTCGACCCGGGCCACATCCTTCAGCCTCAGCACCTCACCGTTCGGGAGAGCCTGTATGATCATCTCTCCGAATTCTTCCGGAGTCTGCTTTCGACCTGAATATTTCATTATATATTCGTATGTCGATCCGGAACTTTCTCCGAATGAGCCGGTGGCAGATTCGATGTTCTGCTCCGACAGCACGCCAATGACATCCGAAGGGATGAGATGGTGGTGGGCCATTGCGGCAGGATTGAACCATATACGCATACTGTACTGGTCAGAGAGAAGCACAACGCTGCCGACTCCCTTGATACGCTTGAGTTGCGGTTCAAGATTGATCTTGGAATAGTTCGCAAGGAAACGGTTGTCATATCCGCTTTCTTCCGTAGCATGAAGGTCGATGACCTTGATCATACTGTTCTGCCTCTTGATCACGGACACACCGATACGCGTCACCTCTGACGGAAGCGAACCTGTGGCCTGCGCGACTCTGTTCTGCACGAAGACGGCAGCCATGTCCGGATCCATTCCCTGACGGAAATACACCATGATCTCGACATTTCCGGAGTTGGTAGCCGTAGAGGTAATGTAGTCCATGTTCTCCACGCCGTTGATTGCCTCTTCAAGCGGAGCGATGACGGACTTCTGCACGGTTTCGGCAGATGCACCCGGATAGGCAGTCATCACCATTACGGTAGGCGGAGCGATGTCCGGGAACTGCTCTATCGGGAGAGACTTTATACTGATGAGTCCCAGCAGAACGATGACGATGGATATCACCGCAGAGAGGACAGGCCTTTCTATGAATGTTCTTAATTTCATCGTCCACCTCCTTATTTAGATTCGCCTTGCCCGCTCTGAATGACAGCGACCTGCTGTCCATCACGGATAAGACCGACTCCTTCGCTGATTATCACATCGCCCTCCGACAGGCCTGAATTGACGATATAGTTCCTGCCGTCATCGGTAAGCGTTACAGACAGCCTTGACGCTACAGCCTTGCCGTCCACATACCGGTATGCGAAAATGAGATCCTGGAGTTCGAATGTCGCCGAACAAGGGATGACCATCACATTGTCATATTTCCTTTCCAGGACTATCCTGCCTGATGCTCCGCTGTGGAGAATACCTCCGTCGTTAGGGAATACCGCACGCAGCGATACGCTTCCCGTGCGCGGGTCGATGACTCCGCTAATGGTCTCTATCTTACCCGCTTCCCCATATATGGAGCCATCCGCAAGTTCAAGACTTACAGAAGGAAGGCTGGCAAGCACTTCATCCTTGGTGCCATGGTGAGCGGTCAGTCCGAGCAGTTGTTTTTCGGATATCGAGTAATATACATACATCTGGGAGTTGTCAGATACCGTAGTCAGCGGCTGCGGGATGGCCGGGGAGACAAGCGCACCTGCACGGAACGGTATCGTTCCGACAACACCGTCAGCGGGACTGAGAACCTGCGTGTAGGTCATATTGTTCTCTGCCGTAACCAACTGTGCCTCAGCCTGTGCAAGCCCGGCCTTCGCTGTAAGGAGTTGGTTCCTGCTTGTGAGCATATCGAACTCCGATATGACCTTTTCCTCATAAAGCCTAACCCTGCTGTCATAGACGAGTTGTGCGGTTGCGACACCAGCCTCTGCGGCCTCGACATTTGCCTGAGCCATCTGCAGGGCAGCCTTGAAAGGCACCTGGTCGATCACGAAAAGAGACTGGCCCTTGCGTACTCTCTGACCTTCCTTGACGCATACTTTTGAAATGGTTCCGGACACCTGCGGAAAGATTGCTATGTCCTGACGGCCTTCGATGGACGCCGGATATTTCTCTGTCACATTGATGTCCGAGGATGCGACCACTATGGAAGAGAATCTTGATTCCTGCACATGCTGACTGTTCTGATTGCAGGAAATGAACAAAAGGCAGCAGATAGACATTGCTGCAAATACTGATAATCTTTTCATCTACTTATAATTTAGCGGGTGCAAAGGTAGGTGGTTTCGACTACGGCATGGATTTCAAAACTTAGCGAACAATGTTCATAATCGGAATAAAATTCACTAACTTTGCCCGGGAGTTTGACACCATTTTTTGAAACAAAATAGTTTTACTAGTTGATAGACTTTTTGCCAAAAGTCTTTTTTTGTCAAATTTAATTCGTATCTTCGTGGCATTATATAGCACTATTGCGTTA
>CAZMNZ010000035.1:0-17050 GCA_964567765.1 uncultured Muribaculaceae bacterium | reverse complement strand
TCCTGATGATCTTCCGTCTTAACAACAAACCTGTGGATGCTGCCGCTCCGAGCGAATCTGTTGAAAAGCCAGGCTTCCTTGACGGCTTCAAGGCAGTATTCACGACTCCGACAGCCCTGACCCTGACCTTGGGCTTCAGCGGCCTCATCTTCGTGATCACAGGATATATGACCTGGGTTCCTGCCTATCTTCAGGAGGAATTCGGCCAGACCCAGGCGCAGGCCGGCTTCAACTCCATGTTCTGGACATACGTGGCCGCTTTTGTGGGTGTCCTCCTCGCCGGATCGCTGTCTGACAAGTTCGCGGTGAAGGACAACAAATACCGCATGTGGCTCCAGGCCCTCGGGCTCGTTCTCGGTGCCGTATTCCTCTTCTTCATGGGTGGGGACAGGTCGCTGACCATAGTCTATATATGCTTTGCTGGCTGGGGCTTCTTCCGCGCGTTCTTTGACGCGAACACCTATGCGGTTCTTTATGATGTCACTCCTCCAAGGCTCCATGCCTCATGTGCAAGTGTCATGGGTATGACCGGTTTTGCAATCGGTTCCCTTGCACCTGTGATTCTTGGCGCGTTGAAGCAGAGCCTCGGATCCCTGAGTTCGACCTTCACCATCCTTGCTGTGATCTGGGTGGTCTGCGGAGTGATGATGTTCCTCGCGGCCAATGTGTTCTACAAGCGTGACCGCGAGAGAGTACGAATGAACAATTCAAAATGATGACAATGAAAACCCGTTTGATAACCTTCCTGCCTGTTCTGGCGCTTCTTGCCGCCTCGTGTGATGATTCGGAGAGAGCCTCCGCGTGGGATGATCCGAAGTATATGCACATCGTCGCTCCGATGGAAGCGGCTGGTGCGGAAGGAACTCTACAGAAGCTGGTATACCAGACAGGACAACAGATGAAGGTCTGGGAGCAGGACGGAAATTCCGTGAATCTGTCTGCATACAGCGACAGCACATTCATCTCCTATGACTGGATTCCTAAGGCTGTTCCAACCTATGCTTCGTTTCCGGCAGATGAGGAGACTTTCTGCACGGCAGACGGAGTCTTCACTTTGCCTGTCGATACGGTTCAGAAGGTATTGACTCCCGGAACTCTCGAGAATTTCGTGGCAGTGGGAAAGGTGACAGGTCTGCAGAGGACCTCCTACAAGGTACGCCCTATGAAGAACGTGACGGGCTATATAGCTCTCAAATTAGGTTATCCTCTTGTCACTTCCATCAAGGTTGAGTCTGTGGCGGGAGAGACCATGGCTGGTAATATCACAGTGGATTACGGTAGGCTTGCAGCAGGTAAAAAAGACTTCTATGAAGCCGCTGACCCGACAGCTGGAAAATCGGTGACCCTTGTTCCTTCTGTTGCGGACACCACACTGTCTATCGGAACATATTACCTTGCCTTGCTTCCAGGCACATATTCAAACGGGTTCCGTATTACTGTGGAATATCAGTCCGGTACTCATGTCGAGATGACGTGCTTCAGTGGAGGAGTTACGGTGGAGCGTGCCGGCCTGTCGTTTTTCGGCGACGGCTACGCAGATGATGACCTTCCGGAGGAGGTGCGGATAGACCTTAACTTTGCAGAGTCCTGGCCATTCAAGGAGCAGTGCGTCTCCACAGAAAGTCAGACTGCGGCAGCTTTTGCCGGGGATACATACACCTTCGAGTACAGATATCAGTATGAAGGTGTCGAAAGGACAAGATCGTTCCCGTTCTTTGTGAAAGGCAATAAGGAAGCATATGTGTATGAAGGGAATACATTCAATCCGGGGGCGAAGCATGCAAGAATCACCCTGCCTTCAGTTCCCGGAAGATATGTCAAGGCAGTCAGATATGAGACGAAGGACAGCCGCACATCTCCGAAAGGCTTCCAGCTGAACGGAATGGACTGGCAGCCTTTTGCAATATGTCCGCAAAAGGCCTGCAAGGGCTTTCCTGCCACCTTGTCCTTCCCGACCGATGAAGGAGTCAGGACAGGGTTTGAAGCTTCATATTATATGTATCTTTCAGATGCTCCGGCTTCAGTGACGAATATCTCGATTCTTTACTCAAAGGAACTTCCGGAATCATATGATGCCTACCCGTTCGGTGATGAATTAAGAGGGGATGATTTCCCGAGGAATATGACCCTTGTACTGGATTTTGAGCAGGGCTGGCCTTTCAGTGAGGACTGTGTCCCTGTGGAATCTCAGACAGATGAAGGTGAGATGTACACCTATACTTATCAGAACGGAACTATGAGTGCGGAACTGAACTTCTTCATCAATCGGTGCACCAGAGGTAAGGACGTCAAGAATTACGTCTATTCGGAAGATGACAAGGCTCTGTGCTTCAATTCTGATGACGAGAACTGCATGGCCATGATTACCTTACCGGTCATTCCTGACAGGTATATAAAGGAAATACGTGCCGTGCATTGCAATACCAAGTCTCCTTATCCTCGATTCAACCTTACCTGGAATTTCAAGGATAACACCACAGCAGGCAGAATGAAACCGGATGAGGAGACGGTGTTCACACTTCCTTATACGAACGGAACTACTACGATAGCTTCTGAACTAAACCAGTCCTATTCGTTAAGGACAAGAGATCCGGGCATGAAGATATCAAAAGTTACTATCGTCTATTCGGCTGTCAAACCCCAGTAGCGGGCAAGTGACAGATATGCCAATATTCCTAAATAACGGAACCTCATCTGGTAACGGTTCGGAAAACAACGGTTGGATCATCCATTAATGTGATTATGAAATTTATAAAGAATACTTTTTTAGGGCTGTCATCTCTAATCTGTCTCCTGCTTGCCGGGGCAGGAGGGGAGGCCTTTGCATCACCTGCGGGAAAACGTACTAAGCCGCTGGATGACTTTTCGTGGGCTTCCTCCAGATGGATATCGGCTGTGCATGCACCTGTGATGGACGAAGTAGTCAATGACACGAAGAACTGTCTTGCAGCAGACGGAGCAACATGGTTTGTTTCGGAGATCCGCAACGACAAGCCAGTGAAATCCGCTGTGTGGATGTGCACCAGTCTCGGTGTCTTCGACATCTTCGTCAACGGCAGACTCATCGGTGAAGAAGTGCTCAGACCCGGCTTCACCCATCCCAAGAAGACCCGTCTGTCCTTCACCTATGATGTGACCGACACCTTCAACAAGGTTGCCGGTGCAGTCAATCAGCTTTCTGCCCAGGTGACCTTCGGATGGTGGGGCGATAAGGTCGTTTCTCCGCGTAACGTCAAGGGAATGCTCGGCCACAAATGTGCGTTCAGAGCAGTGCTTGAACTGGTCTATGAAGATGGCTCTGTGCGTCAGTTCGGTACTGACACTCAGACATGGAAGGCAGGAATCGCCGGTCCTGTAATTCATGCCGGCATCTTTGACGGCGAACGTTACGATGCACGGATCGAGCCGGGATATATGACTCCGGAAAAACTTTCGACTCCCGAAGTGAACGAAGAGTTTGAAGGAAAGATATATCCCTCTGACGGAGCGGAGGTTTATCATCGTCGCGACATCATCCTCCATCCTGTGAAAAGTTACATCTGGAAGGGAATAGAAGGCGCTACGGCAGACCAGTACGGAAAGGTGATCATAAAGAAAGAGTTCTCTGATGGTGATGTGATCACCCTCAACCCTGGCGAGACCCTCGTCGTGGACTTCGGACAGAACGCCTCTGCAGTGCCGGAATTCCAGTTCAAGGCATCATCAGGAACAGTTCTGACCTGTCTCCCGTCAGAGATTCTCAATGACGGCAACGGAGCCAGAAGCCGTGGAATGGACGGCCCTGAGGGCAGCGTGCACAGAGAGAGCCTGCGAATTCCGGGAGATATTGCCATGCGTATTGATTACACTTTCGGCTCATCCAGGGATTTCGTGACCTACTGTCCGCGTACGACCTTCTTCGGATACAGGTATATTTCTGTGACAGCAACGCAAAAAGTGACAATCAGGTCGGTGAGATCCGTGCCTGTCACTTCCATCGCGGCTGAACATGAGATCGGACGCATCGTCACCGGCAATAAGGATGTCAATCGGCTCATCTCCAACTCCCGTTGGGGAATGATGTCCAACTACCTTTCAGTTCCGACAGACTGCCCTCAGAGAAATGAGAGGGTGGGCTGGTCCGGTGACACTCAGGTCTTTGCCGAGACCGGAACCTTCTTTGCCGACACATATGACTTCCTGCGCAAATGGATGCGTGACATGAGGGACACCCAGACCATGAAGGGAGGCTTCCCCGGAGTGGCTCCTCTGGCCCAGTACGGAAGCAACATGACCATGCGTGTGGGCTGGGCGGATGCCGGAATCATCGTCCCATGGACGGTATGGAAGCAGTTCGGCGACAGGAAGATAGTGGATGAGAACTGGACCGCAATGGAGAAGTTCATGGAGCATGTCTATGAGACTTATTATGATCATGGCGTTCTGATCCGCGAGAACTACAATTATCAGTGGGCCGACCACCTCAGTTTCGAGGCTCTTGAGACCCATGACAGGAACAACTGGCTCAAGAACCTGAAGGACAAACGCACTCCATGTCTTGAAATGCTGGAGTGGTGGAACTATCTTGGAGCATCGTATTGGGCTATGGATGCGCAGATGATGGTGGATATGGCCCGTGCCACCGGCAGGGATACCAAGAAATACGAGACCATGCTTGCTCATGCCCGCGACTATCTCCAGATGCGTTTCCTTACTTCTGACGGAAGTTTCGTTGTTCTGCAGATGAACACCATGCAGGCACCGGCTCTCTATGCTCTGAAGAACAATCTTCTTGAGGGTGCGGCCAAGGAAAACATGATATGCCGTCTGCGTGAGAATTTCGCCTCACATGGCAACCGCCTCCAGACGGGTTTCCTCGGTACGTCCATCCTTATGACCACTCTTGCGGAGAACGGCATGAATGACGTGGCTTATGAACTTCTGTTCCAGAGGGAATGTCCGAGCTGGCTTTATTCGATAGACAACGGAGCCACCACCATCTGGGAAAGATGGGATTCCTACACCAAGGAGAAGGGACTTGGTCCTAAGATTATGAACAGCTTCAACCACTATGCCTACGGATGTGTCTGTGAGTGGATCTGGGAGAATGTGGCCGGCATAAAGGCCGACCCTGCAGATCCGGGCTTCAGACATATCATTCTTGCTCCGGTGCCGGACAAGCGTCTGGGCCATTGTGATGCAGAATACAAGTCGGCGGCCGGACTTATAAAGAGCTGCTGGAAATATGAGGGGGACGAATGGATATGGAGATTTACCATCCCTGAGGGGGCGACTGCTTCCGTGACTGTCCCTGGACAATATGAACCGGTCAAGTATGAAAACGGTTCATACGAGATTAAACTAAAATATTGATTAAGATGAAGATAGCAAGAAATCTGCTGCTGTTTCTGTTGGCAGCTCTTGTTTCCTGTGAGCAGCCGGAGCATAACGATGGGGTTGTGAACGATCCTGTCGAGAACCCGGACGGGAATCAGGAAGTAAAATTGGTGAAGGTGGTTTTTACCGGATCATATGGTTCGGATACTAAGACGACATTGGAGAACGATGCAGTGTTCTGGGAGGAGTCCGACAGGATTTCACTGTTGTCAGGAGAAGATTTCAGCACCCTGACGCAGCTGGAGATGACATCCTTGAGCAGCGACCGTGCGATAGCCACATTCGAGGGACTGGCGGTCAGTGGCTCTGAGGCTTTCATGGCCATATATCCGTGCGCTGAGGACTATGCTTATGATGATGGTACCGTATCAGTGGATATCCCGTCTGCACAGGTTGCCGTAGCTGACGGATTTGAATCGGGCTCGAATGTGTCTGTGGCGTTTTCCGAAGGTGATTCCGGTGTGCTGCAGTTCAAGAATGTTTCGGCGTTGCTGTCGTTCAGTTTCAAGACGGACGAGGATGCAGCGTTCACAAGGAGCATTACTTTCAAGGCAAGGAAGTCAGATACTGAATTTACCGGGCTCACTGGAAAGGTTTCTGTGACCTTGGATGCGGACAATCTTCCGGTTGCCACGGAAGGTGACGCGGATTATATTACGGTGACTGCTCCTGAGGGTGGTTTCAAGGCGGGATGTGCCTATTATGCACCAGTCTGTCCTATCGGAGACTGCACAGGAATTCAGCTCATACTTACCGATAAGGACGGCTGCGAATATGTCAGAGAAAATGAGAATTCCTGCACGTTTTCACGCAATAGGATAATCGACCTCGGTAATCTTCCTTCATGTCTGCTGACAGCCGGAACCGAGGACTTCGTCAAGAGTGTGGTGAGAGTCGGCATCATGGGCGATTCCATTTCAACATTTCAGGGCAAGATGTGCAACTACGACTATAAATATCACTATCCTTGCGAGGAAGATGAACTGACGACGGTCGAGCAGACCTGGTGGTGGCAGCTGATATATGAGAAGATGGACAACGGTGTGCTCGATGTGAACAACTCCTTCTCGGGAACCCGTGTCGTTCAAGGCTCTTATACTGGTGTTTCCGGTGTCTCATATAAAGCAGGATTTGTGGATAGAGTGGAGGATTTCAAGGCGCCACATGTGATCATCATTCATGGCGGAACCAACGATGTGATAAAGGATAAGGACAAGGATCTTGGCGAATATCAGTGGGACACACCTCTTGATCAGATGAATCTCGACGAATTCCGCAGCGCCTATGTCTATCTTGTCAGAAAACTTCAGTCACTATATGACGGAGTGCAGCTTGTGCTGATTGTCGGAGACAGGATTGGAGATGACGAGTCTCTGGAGTATGACGAGTCCATCATTGCCATCGCTCAGCATTTCGGCCTGCCGTATGTCAACCTCATCCCGCATCGCAAGACTGATATTCCGACTCCGGACAATTGCCATCCTAATGCCGCAGGCCATGCGTTCATAGCTCAGAAGATATATGATACCTGCAAGGATTATTTAAAGTAAACAGATATGAGAACAATCAAGATACCAACACTTCTTTTTGCAGTCATGGCACTGGCGGCAGCATGTGCCAAGGAAGGGGAGGCTCCTTCATCGCCCTCAAGCGGGGAACTTGTGCCTGTGACTTTCACTGCAACCGGTGAACTGACCAAGACTTCATATTCTGCGGGTAAGGTATATTGGGAAACGACTGACAAGGTGTCTCTTTTCTCAGGTGATGACTACGCTACAAAAACAGAGCTGTCTGTAAGCGGACGTCTGTACGAAGATGGTGCGAAGGCTGAATTCGAAGGACTTGCAGCAGATGGGTCACAGTCCTATATAGCCGTATATCCAAGTGCGGAAGTCAACGAATACAGCGGATCGTCCCTTATGGTTGGAATCCCTTCGGAGCAGGTGGCAGTGGCAGGAGGATTCATGTCCGGAGCAAATACCGCTGTTGCGACTTCTACTGATAATTCCTTAGTGTTCAGTAATGTAGGAGCACTTGTCGGCATCCGTTTCGGTGTTGCCGATGCTATCTCTACTACAGCTGTCAGACTCAAGGCGAAAAAGTCAGAAACAGAGTTTGCCGGTCTCTCCGGTGCGGCATCCGTGACATTTGATGAGCAGACAGGAGCTCCGGTTTCTGGAGAAGGAGCCGCTGACTATGTGACACTCATGGCTCCGGACGGAGGCTTCGTTTCCGGTGCAGTCTATTTTATGGTCGTGTATCCGGGTGACTACCATGGATTTGAGCTCACGCTGACCCAGAATGGTCAGGATGTAATGAAGACTTCTGACATCGCCTGCAAACTTGAACGCAGCAGTTATGTGACTATCGGTCAGAAGCTTTCGCCGGTGAGCGACCTTCCGGACGATTTCACCATTACGATTGACTTCACTGCCGGCTGGCCGTTCAATGAAGTCTGTGCGGCTTCAGATCAGCAGACGACTTCCGGAGAGAAATATACCTATTATTATAAACATCCTGACGGACTCAGCACCACTGAGCTTGAGTTCGGAATTCTGAAGGGCACTTCCGGCACTAACAGCTATTCGATGGTGGATGGCGGCTTGCAGTTCACCAACACATCGGATAATCCGATATCGATGATAGGATGTCCCGGAATCGAAGGAAGGTATCTGAAGGAAGTCAGAGCCGTACATGGAACCTATACGGATGGCAAGGCCAGAACTCGAAGATTCAATCTTACCGAAGGTTTTCCGGCAACAGGAGGGAACTTGTCCCATAGCTGGGTATCGGCAGGTATTGAAGATGTCTTTGTTGTCAAGGATGCTCTCGGAGAGTCAAAGATCGGTCAGGTCTATTCTGTCAGAATGCGTGATGACAACATGTTGCTGACCAAGCTCACTTTGGTTTATTCTTCCACCAATCCTAATAATTGAAAATGATTAAGTTATGATAAAGATTAGCAATATGTTACATACGGCATTGTCATTTGTTGTCCTGCCGGCACTCTCGCTTGCGGCGGTTTCATGCCAGGTGGAGGAGGCGGCCGGAAAGGAGAATACCGATGAAGAATTGGTGGAAGTGAGCTTCACCTGTGTCACTGGCACAGAGACAAAGACATCATATTCAGACGGCTCCGTTCTATGGGAGGAATCGGACAGGATTTCATTGTTCTCCGGAGCTGATTTCGCCACTAAGACAGAGCTGGCGCTCATGTCTATGGATGAGGCTGGAAAGACAGCAATATTCAAAGGTCTTGCGAGCAGCGGATCTTCAGAATATGTTGCGGTTTATCCGCATGCGGAAGTTAATGCATATGGCGAAGACGGATTGACTGTCGCTCTACCTTCAGTGCAGAAGGGAGTGGCCGGTGGCTTTGAGTCAGGCTCCAACGTGTCTGTGGCGGCAACAGGCAAGGACTCGGATGCCGGTTTCCTTCAATTCAGAAATATATCGGCTTTGATTTCATTCAAGTTCGAGACCGCTGAGGAAGCGGCAAATACTAAAAGTGTGACTTTCAAGACGAGGAAGTCAGATGCCGGATTCTGGGGACTGACCGGAAATGTTTCAGTTACATTGGGTGAGGATTCCGTTCCGGTCGCAGCGGAGGGATCTGCGGATTATGTGACTGTCGAGGCACCGGAGGGAGGTTTTGAGGCCAAGCGTTACTACGCTCCGGTCTGCCCTGTGGGGGATTGTAATGGCTTTCAGGCCGTATTTACGGACCTTTCCGGCAAGCAGACTGTGAAGAACAATGCTACAGCCTTCAAGCTCCTTCGCAGCCAGGTGGTGGATCTGGACTGCCTTCCTGTTTCCTACCCGTCACTCCCGGAAAGGATAGAGCTGAATCTCGACTTTGCGTCTGGCTGGCCGTTCCTGGAAGAATGTGTTGCTGCTGCTGACCAGATTCCGGCAGGTGAAGTTTATACATATCCATATGCTTACACCGGAAGTAATAGCGAAGCTTTGTCCGGAGGATTTCAGTTCGCTTTCAATTCCGGTTCTAAGGGTAATGGTACTTATAGCTATGATGATTCTGTCAATGACGGCAACGGTCGTGCATTCTGTTATTCCTTCACAGGAACAGATAATGGCTACGGATATATCAAGTTCCCGGTCATTGAGGGCAGATATCTTGAGTCTGTCTCCCTTGTCCATCGTACTCCGATTCCTGCTGATGCAACAGGTAATGATCTGAATGGTTTCTACTTCACGATTCAGAAGGGAGGATTCCCGTCCTATGAACAGCCTTCAGCCACGACTTCCAGGGTCAAGGCCGGTGATGAACTGCTCATAACACTTCCTTTCAGTACGGTTACACCTGAGCTCGGCCGTCATTATAGTCTCAGGGTGCGTTTCAAGGATATGGAGTTTGAAAGGATAACTCTTGTATATTCAGCTAAGAAGCCGTCAAAAGAGATGGAACTTCCGGAGAATACTTATCTGTTCGCGCACCGAGGAAGATGGAGCAAGGATGCATCTGGAGATTTCAAGATTCCGGAAAACAGTATTCACGGAATCCGTGAGGCCGCTCTTATGGGCTACGAGGGTGTGGAATGTGATGTCAAACTTCTTACGAAGGATGGTAAAATGGTCGTAAACCATGATGCCACCCTCGACAGGACAATGCGTAATGCTTCTGACTATTCGGATGTTACGGGAACCGTCAGACTGGATGCCCTGACTCTTGAGGAGATAAAGAAGAATTATGTTCTGGAATCGTCTGTTCCTGAGTTCCGTGTGGCACCTCCTACCTTGGAGGAGTTCCTATATGAATGCAAGAAATGCAATATGAGGCCGATGCTCCATAGCTCATATTCTCAGGCATACAGGCTTGCGGCAGATATCATGGGCGATGGTTGGGTATGCTTCGGATCAGATTATGACGATGTAAAGGCAGTGAGGGAATATTCGAACTGTACGATTCTCTGGTCTGTGAGCAGCGGCACGGCAGAAGAAATCATCGCAAAGCTTGCAGAGATAGGCGGCGACTGCGGTATATCCTCTATGGAATATGATCTCTACACTCCTGAATTTGTGGGAGCAATCAGGAAAGCCGGCTATCATGTGCAGTGCTCTATCTTCCCTGAGGCTTCAGAGAAGGAGGCAATTGCCAACGGAGTCGACTACATTCTCTCGGATAACATCCTGCCGGTGGGTTCAGAAGAGAACGGGTCAGTTCTTGATGACCCTCAGAATCAGTCTGTAGTCCCTCTGCCGGGTCACTCGACAGAAGACTTCCGGGAAAACACTGACGGATACATCGGAATACTTTAAATAACCAATAACCAACATGATAAACATTATGAATAGAAAAAAATCTTGCGTGTGGCGGAGTATGTTTCCCCAGCCTGCACCATTGCAGAGATCTCCGTTGAGGGAATGCTCTGTGCTTCGGTCAATCATGAAGCATTTGACCTGAACAACACCATAAATTATGGAAGTGGTGAAGATAACAACGGATGGATTTAAAATGATTGCGGCTATGAAGAAGATATTCAGAACTATTATCGCATTGGTGGCGACAGCCTCTTTTGCTTCATGTGCAGAGGAAATCAATAACCCTGTTTCAGATTCCGGTCAGAACAATGCTGCTGGCCTTGTTCCAATGACCTTCTCCTCTTCGGCTGATGACTCAGCGGATTCAAAGACAACTTATTCAGCAGGAAAAGTCTGTTGGGAGGGAACCGACAGGATTTCAGTATTCTCGATTGGTGAGACCGGCACTCCATCTGAATCTGACTTCACTGTGACAGATCGTACAGATGACCATACAGGTGCCCGTTTTGAGGGACTTGCCGATCCGAATGCTTCCGTATATTATGCTGTTTATCCTTATTCTGAAAGCAATGCATGTGATGCAGAGGGTAATCTGACAGTTAGCATACCTAAGACGCAGAATGCTGTGGCAGATGGATTCATGCCCGGAGCAAATACCTCTGTTGCATATTCTGTTGAAGACGCCGATGAAAATATCCTCCAGTTCAGAAACATCTCGACTCTGCTTGGCATATCATTCGCGACAGACGCGGATGCCGCAGCAACCAAGAGTGTGACAATCAAGGCAAAGAAGGGAGAGAATGATTTCTGGGGACTCTCAGGCAAATGCACTGTAAAATTTAGCGAGGACGGAATTCCTGTTGTTGGCGAAGGTGATGTCAAGTCAGTAACTCTGGTTGCACCGAAAGACGGATTTGTCAAGGGTGTTTCATATTATATCCCGGTTTATGCTGTGGGTGATGTGAAGGGTTTCGAGGTGACATATCTGGGTCAGGATGACAAGAACTATGTCAAGACGAACAATATTTCAGCTTCTATCGGGCGTAATTCGCTTTTCAATATCGGTGCTATTCCTGAGCCGTATCTTCCTGAGGTAATTACGTTTGATGTCGATTTCTTAAATAATAAATGGCCGTTTAACGAAGGAGTCGTTTCAAAGGACTTTCAGGTTGAGACAGGAGAAACCTATACCTATACCTATTCATACAATGTCAAGGATGTATCTTTTGTGAAGAATTTGCCATTTGTAGTGCGACGTGGTTGCGATAGTTCTGTTATTGATTATTATGAATGTACTGACAAGGGGTTGTGTTTTGTAGATTGTGTCGGTAAGCAACAAAATAGCGATTATGGTGCGATAATGTTTCCGGCAATATATGGAAGATATTTGAGTCGTGTTGATGCATATTTGACATCAAAGGATTCAAAAACTGCAAAGCGTGTTTACCTGACCACTACTAGAATAACTGCAGGTTGTGTACTCTATACGACCCATTCTAATTCAGCAATATCACCTAATCAATCAGGGGCATATCATGTAGTTTATGAATTGCCGATTGTTGACGGAGCTAATAGCGCATATGCTTATGGTGCGGATGGAGATACCCTCTATACAACTACGGACAATAAAGGTGGAAGTATTGAGCCTTTAATCAATACAGCCTATCTTTTACGAATGAGACAGACTGGCTTATATGTGGAGAAAGTCACTCTTAAATTCACGAATATCAAACCCAGCACTGAGTAATGGGAGACCTGTAAAATTTTAGCGTAAAGTATTTGATTAGTAATTCCATGCCGGGTGTACGAGCGTGCATCCGGCATTTATAAAAATTAAACCACCTGATTATGAGGAGATTCCTATACTTCGTGCTCATCGCATTAATGGCGGTGGCATGTTATGATGATTCGGAATTGAGGGAGGCAGTAAACAGGCATGAGGAGCGTCTCAACGAACTCTGGGCTTTGTGTCAGACCCTTAATGATGACATTGCTTCCCTGCAGATTATCGTTGAGGCCATGCAGGGAGGGGATTATATAACTGGTCTCAGTCCCATTGTCGAGGGTGATGTCGAAGTCGGCTACGAGATATCATTCAAGAAAGGTGGCAAGATAACGATTTACCATGGCGAAAAAGGTGAAAAGGGAGATGCCGGTGCCGATGGCAAGGATGGTGCCGATGGTGCACCAGGTGCCGATGGCAAGGATGGAGCGACTCCGGTAATAGGTGTGGCTATGGATGAGGCTGACGGTGTCTATTACTGGACACTCGATGGAGAGTGGCTTCTCGATGATGATGGCAACAAGGTCAAGGCCGTGGGAACCGACGGCAAGGATTGTCAGGAAGGCAAGGATGGTGTGACTCCAAAGCTGAAGATAGAGGAAGGCTACTGGTGTGTGTCCTACGACGAAGGACTGACCTGGACCCGCCTGGATAAGGCAGTCTCTGAAAGTGAACCATCTGAGCCTTTATCTCTGTTTGCCGATGTCTATCAGCAGGACGGCAATGTGTATTTCGTGCTGTCTGACGGACAGATCTACATGGTGCCGATGGCTCCGGAAGATGGCGTGAAGAGCTACTACACGGATGAAATCTCCAAGACGATAGCTTCTGTCAATAACCTCATAACAGAACCATGCTTAGTGTTTCCGATGATCACGGACATTCATTACAAGAGTTCGAAGGAATGTCCAGACCTTATCGACATCACTATGGAAAACATGGTGGCGCTGTCGAAGGATATCCGTTTTGATTTCTTTGCCTGTCTTGGAGATATCACGGACGGCAAACTCTCTCAGGATGAGACGGAGCAGCTTGTAAGGCACCTTTACGATCAGTTCATGCGTGTGGATGCCCCGTTCTATCCATGCATCGGAAATCATGATGACAACAGATATAAGACCGCATTCTCGCATGCGCAGCTCCACCGTATCTATATGAGAAACACCCTGGATGTCATGTTTGACAAGACATCGATGTGCGGAACCAACTACTATAAGGACTTCTATGGCCTTGGTGTCAGATGTATTTTCCTTAATGCCAATGATAGCGGAGCTTACGGTTTCGCAGATGAGACATGCGACTGGTTTGAACAGGCTGTAAAGACAGAGTATGACATCTATGTGTTCTCACATATCTCGCCGGTCCAGGCCCATCAGTACAATCAGGTGGCACATAAGAATGATGAGAGGATAGTGGCAGCCATCAAGGGGGCTCCGACCTTCAAGATGCTGTTCAACGGACACAGCCACTTCGACAGCGAGTTCACAGCTCCGTTCAACGATACGACAAATCCTTTCCTCGCATATTCTCTTTGCTGCAACAAGTTCCAGAACGGTGGCCCTGATGATCTGTGGCCGTCTCAGGCAGTGAGACCGACAAGAGAGGTGGGCACAGTCACGGAGGATTGCTTTGATATTGTGGTGATACGTCCATTCTCAGGAAAGGTTAACACAGTCCGCTTCGGTGCCGGTTACGATAAGGAGTTTGATGTAGTCTCCGGAATGTCAGTGGGTGAGTCAGCTCAGGTGAATTTCCCGGATGAGATGACTGTAACCCTTGATTTCACTGCCGGGTGGCCGTTTTTTGAAGAATGTGCGGAGTCTTTAAGCCAGAGTTCTGCCGGTGAATATTACCGCTACATCTATGAATGTGAAAACGGAGAGTTCCAGATGAATTTCGGAATCCAGAGGTCTCTTGCAACCGACTCAGATGAAATTTATTATTCCTACACTGATGGCGGCCTGGTCTTCGGTAATGCTGACGGACCTGGAACCACTAACGGTATAATAAATGTGCCAGGTGTAGCAGGACATTATGTGACTTCAATCGAGATTACTCATGCAACGAAGGCGAGGTTCACTATTGCGGATGGAACACAATTCGTCTATAATGCAAGCCCGAACAATACGACTTCTTCGACTGTGGGCCCTACCTTGATCAATTTGCCTGTTGTCGATGACGCTGGCGAGACCCTGGTCCCTGCGGTTTTGGGAAATCCTTACAACATCAGAATAAGAAATTCAAGTCTGAAAGTCACAAAGATAGTTGTCAACTATTCGACGACAAAGCCGGAATAACTGGCTACCCCAGTATCCTGTCAGCCTTTTCGGCCGCTTCGAGGAGTTTCGCTTCAAGAAGCGGTCTTGTCGTTTCTGTGAGTCTGTGGTCCGGCAGATAGTATCCGATTGAGGCTATGACCTTCCCGTTCTTGAATACAGGAGCGGCCATGCATGCAAAATGATTGTTGATGACTGTGAAGCACCTCTTTGCTCTGATTTCTTCAAGAGCGTCCATCAGGTCCTTTCTGGTCTTGATTTCTGGCCACGCCTTTCCGGGCATTCCGGCAAGTTTCAGAAAGTCGTTGAGTTTCTGGCTGTCATATTGAGCAATGATGACCTTGGCTGTGGTCGCCTCCCAGACTCCCATCTGGTAGATCACATGTGCCTGAAGGGCATGGTTGGATTCGGCATTGTAGATGTGGTATCTCTGGTCGTTCCTGATGACCGTGAGCATCACGTTTTCATTGACTTCCTTGCAGAGATTGTCGACAAGCGGCTTCAGGAGTGCCTTCAGCCTGTCCGGATCATTGTCGGCTCCTGCAATGGTATAGACCTTGTCTCCGAGAATATATCCCTTGCGATAGGAGTTCTGTTCCACGAAGCCGAGTTCCTTCATGGTCTTGAGTATGTTGGCGCAGGTGGCCCTGTTTATGTCAAGATTGTCGGCTATTTCCGTCAGCGGAATCTCTCTCTTTCTGTTCTCGGCAAGATACATGAGTATCTTTTCCACCCTTTCTATTACTTGTATCATGTGGCAGTCGTCAAATTGGCCGCAAAGATATAAATAATTTCGTAATATAAAACAACGGTGCCGCCAAATCCTCAAAAATGCCTTGTTTTGAGGATCTGGCGGCAAATTATCTGTTTAAATCCTCAAAAAGGGATTCCTGTGAGGATTTGACACTGGATTTAGAATATCGAATTCAGCACATGAGCCAGTCGGAGACCTCCCAGAAGCAGTTGTTCTTCGAGCATAGGGGAGAAGTCGTAGACGAACTGGTATGAAAGGTTCGGCTCGTCCTTCTCCTGACGCTCCACATAGTCATAAATCTCAGCTGCGTTCTCAACCGTTGTCATGAACCAGTCCTCATAACTGCCTTGGACTGCTGCCTTCTCGAACTTCTTGTCCTTGCGGTCCAGGTGGTCGCGCCACTCGCTGTAACTCCACTTGCGTGCCGAGTCTATCATCTTGCTGTCCCATACGGAGTGCAGGCTGGTCTTTTGGCCGAACCACTTGACTTTGCAGCCGTTTCCTCCGCGATCTGACAATCTTCCGGCATGCATCGGGCAGTGCAGGTCGCCCACCATATGCACTATCATCTTCACATAGTCCACCCTCATGCTGTCGGTGAGGTTGTCATAGTTCTCGGTGAGTTCCTTTGTGAGCATGGTCAGGGCCGAAACCACGTCTCCCTTCTCATTCTTCTGCATGGTCTGATAGGTCTCTCCCTTGTCCACGTTGGCGTAGTGCCAGGTCTTGGTCTTGTCGTAGCCGTCCTTCCAGTACGGAGAATTCTGGATGTTGTCCATCCAGGAAGAATAATAGACGATGGATTTGCCGTCCAGAAGTTTGTCAATGTTCTTGCGTGCCTTTGCAGTGAGGTGCTGTTCGGCTATGGCAGCCACCACGTCATGTCCCTTTGGACCCCATGCGAAGGCTGAAATTCCGTTTGTGAGCATCAGAATGCTCAGAAGTGTAATCAGGATTCTGTTCATGTCTTTTTTGATTTAGCAGAAGACAAAGTTATTAAATTCTTGTGAATGATGAAATGTTGGAATCTGTTACCGGATGTTAACTTTTTATTACAAAATGATTTAGTTTTAAAAAATTCCTTATATTTGCGCCCGGTTTAGAACAGTTAGTTACAATTTAAAAGATTAATTATTATGGAAATCAACAACATCGGAAACAACGCAGGCCTCGTTTGGAATGCGCTCAATACAAACGGCAGAATGACTGAGACCAAGCTCAAGAAGGAGACAGGTCTTGCAAGTGCGGAGTTCTTCGCGGCTCTCGGATGGCTCGCTCGCGAGGGCAAGCTCAATGTAGAGGTGGAAGTGAAGGGCGCAAAGTCTTGTGAGTATTATTCACTTAACGCTTAACAGGAGCAGATGTCTTACATTTGACTTTTATTCAATGGTGACCGGTACCCCCAATGGTGCCGGTCGCTTTTTTTATGCTGCCACCCATGTTCCCTTTAGCACGGTTGTTGGATTAGTCGATTCAAACGAACTTAATTCAGTAGTGTTATGAAACGTCATTTTGAAAATCTGACAGCAAAAGTCGGCCGTGTCATAAGACATTGGTGGCTTCTTATGATTGCTGGCCTCC
>CAZMNZ010000034.1:0-17243 GCA_964567765.1 uncultured Muribaculaceae bacterium | reverse complement strand
ATGTATTCCGAATGACTATCGGGCTTTGACTTCTTCAGCAGTCTTACCCTACATGTAGGCCTTATATGCGATTTCTGTCCGTCAGGCCAGACTTTTGCCGCCGGCTTCCTTCAGATTCCACCTCACGATGGACACCCTTGCCTTTGGCTATATGCTTCCCGTCATTGGGGCGCATTCGGGACTTTCACCCGTTAGAACATGCCCATGCTGGGCGTACTGAAAGGCGTGCCCTAAGGTCCGTGAGTGGATACCTTAGGGCACGCTTATTGGGATTTGACACCCCTCTGAGGGGGTTGGGGGTTCCTTGAGGTTACTCAGCAGCGACTTCTTCGATTTCCCAGCCTTTGCTAACCATTCCTTTAAATGGATATTTAGCCGCGAATGTATCCTTCAATCCCTCTTTGACAAGTATCTTTGGGGTCTTACCATTATTCTTCGCCTTCATACCCAAATCACGTTGATAATTATTACTTTCATATGATGTTAACGGCTCAGTCAACTGTGTACAGTCGAACTCATATACATTTCTCATATAGTCAAATGCATAGTTTCCTACAGTCACCTTCTTCTCAAACACAATCTTGGCAATATTATCGTTATAGCAGAACATGTATCGAGCAAGATGATTTACGTTCGGACCGATTGTAATCGTACATTTAGGTTCGGTAGGATACAGCTCCGGATAATCTGCCTCCGCATATGCATAATTGATCGGATTGACAGTGCTTCCTGTCATATTTACAAATGCAAATACCGCGTGGTTAATACGACTGCTACTTGATGTCAGCTTCTGAGTGGTAGGAGAGTCATAATAAATTTCTGTCAGTTTAGTACAGCATCCGAAAGACTGGTAGCCAGCGAAGTTTGTCACGGTCTTAGGCACGTTCAAAGTTTTCAGACCACTCCAGAAGAACGCCTTTGTGTTGATGGTCTTGATTCCGGTCAGGTCAACGCTTTCGAGGGCCGAGGTGTAGGCAAACGCCGACGCCTTGATCTCGGTCACATTGGACGGGAACTTGATTGACTTAAGTTTCAGGTTGTTTGCATCGGCCGTTCCAGCAAATGTTGTAGGGAAGATATATGACTCATACTGAGCTGCTGTCAGATCGAGGGCAACGGCATTCTCCTGGCTGTCGATTGCAGTCTTGATTGCAGAAAGATCCTCTGCTGTCATGATATAGTTCACGGTCTTTACATGCAGAGCCTCGAATTCCTCCGGCATTGTGGCTGACCATGACTCGTCGGAACCATCCACAGAATAACGCAGGCCGCTCTCGTTGTCGAAGGTCGAAAGGTCGAGTCCTACATTGAAGACGTTGAACGCAGTGACATTCTTCTGAGGAAAGGACTTAGGGGTCGCAAATGACTTTCTATAGACACCCCTGTCTGTCTCCACCTCAACCATACCGATGTATCTTGTTCCTCCGAAGATGGCGCTCGCATAGACCAAAGCACCTGATTCGCTGATGTCGCTGACCTTAGGCTGGTTCTCGAGAGTCACCTTTATATATTCCGATCCATAGCTGTTGAGGCCTGTGCCTGTGCTTTCGAGTGTCCAGTCCGAATATCCTGCAACGATAATCTTGGTGGTGCTTCCATAGGCCACAGGAATGAGTTTAACTGACTTCAGCACCTCGTCCTCAGCCATTGCCGCATGTTTTTCATGCACATTGAATGCAACCAGATCGCATGCTGACTTAAGGGTCAAAGCTTTAGCGAAGGCATATGAGCCATCTGTACCCTGAGTCATCTCTGTGCCTGAAAGGTCATAGAAGAACGGCACATAATCCCAGTTAGGCTTTCCAATCTCTGCCTGAGTCTGTTCTGCCGGGATAGGCATCGAGATACGCTTGTCGGTAGCGCTGCTCCACAGGAAGGCTGCTCCTTCGACTCCCGGAACGACCAGTCCCTGAAGCTGGGTCATATCATAGCCCTCTGGCGTAGTGATGGTTCCGGAGAACACGCCCGGGGCAACTGAAGAAAGGCTTGGATTATCTGTGTTATCCTTGTCAGTCTCGCTTGCGGTGTCTCCAAAGATAAGAGTCATCTTTTCGTCGCCGGTCCAGACGAGCTTGGTGTTGTCTGTTTCGTCGAATGTGATCTTGCTGTCGGGATCACCTTGGGGATAATCCACTGTGATGGTAAGAGCTACCTTCTGCCCCCCCCTTGAACAGGCTCGACGTTCTCCTTCTGTGCGCATGCCGCAAGAACTGCAAGCGACATTGCAAAAGATAAAATCTTTTTCATAGCAGATTCATATGAAGGATTACCACTCTTTCATATCCTGATAGGTCACACCTGGAAGCCCAAGAGGCTCCTGCTGAACACCAGAAGTGCAGAGATTGCCCTCGCAGCGAAGCTCAAACTCCTTGATTGACGGAGTCTGATAAGAATTCAGATTAAGCATAATTTTAAAATTTAGATTAGTTGTTATTTTTATAGAACGAATTTCTACCGATACGGGTGATTATCAATTCACTCGATATAATTCTTCCGGGATATGTTTGCCGGAAGCGCGTGATGCCAGCGGCTCCTTATTGCCGAGGAAGAGGGACAGGACAGCTGAGAAATGATCGTATCCTGCCGGAGATGTACTGTTGGCAAACATCACGATTGTGGCATCCAGGTCAGGGAAGAAACCGACATAACCTCGGAATGAAAATCCGTTGCTTCCCGTGTGGCGGACAATATCTCCCAATTCTTCGTTCACCTCGGTACGCCATATCAGGTTGTGCCACTCCTCCCAGTCATAATTCATATTGTAGTACTTGTCCACATACATCTGCCGGGATTCCTCATTGAGGTCGCAGCCGTCAAGCACCCACCTGAGGAATTTGGAATACTCGTCCGCCGTGGTACGCATCGAATAAGCGGCGTTCGGACCTTTCAGATTGCCTCGCTGCCACTCCGAACCATCGTTCCGGTACCCTTTGACGCCTATGGTGTCGTATTTGTCCTCATACTGGTATGAAGATAGTTCCATTCCGATCTTGTCGAAGATATATTCACGTCCATACTCTGTCAGGGTCTTGCCGAGAATCTTGCCGATGGTCAGGTCGAGAAGATTGATGGCAGGTCCGGAATAGCGGTAAGCCCCTCCCGGAGTGCGGTCGTAGGTGATATTGCTGTATGTACTGTTGTCCAGACCGGTCTTATGGTGCATCACCATCAGGGCTGTGATCTGCTTTGCCTTTTCCTTGCTGGCATCATCTGCGAACTTGGCGAGGAACCCGTTGGAGGCATCCTCTTCAGCATCGGTAAGCTCGTCATCGTCCGAATATGTGCCCCAGTACTTATACAGCGGCCTGTCAAAATCCAGTTTGCCTTCTTCCCTGACCTTCAGGGCGATATAAGCCAAAGGCGGCTTGCTGATCGAGGCAGCCTGATAGACCGAAGATGTAGTGAGCGGCTGTGTCTCCTGAGAAACGCCATACATGCCATAGAAATCCTCATTCACCGCGATGTATGACTCCCACACTTCGTCACCCTTGGTGTAGGTGACCTGAAGGGAAGGAATGCCGGAGATGCGGACGATCTGATTGATCTGCCACTCCCTGGACGACTTGGAGGTCCTGGTGGTGAAATTGGCAAGGTTCAGTCCCACCTTAAATACATTGAATTTCTTCACATTCTTCGTAGGGAATGACACCGGGGTCTCCAAAGTCTTCACATAGACCGCCTTGTCCGTCTCGACCTCCACCTTCTCGATATATCTCGTTCCTCCGAAGGCAGCAGCTGCGAACACCTTCACTCCACCGGCGGCATCAGTCTTGTCCGCGACGGTCACCTCTTCCTCAAGATTCACCCTGACGAAATTGCAGCCATAGTTGAGAGTTCCTGAACCGGTGCTGTTTATCTGCCAGTCCGAACGTCCTGCGATATTCTGCTTGGTTCCACCGTTAAGGCAGGCCTTGATCCTGATGCTCTTGAGCACCTCGCCCTCCTCCATTTCCGGATGCTTTCCATAGACGCTGAAACGGATAAAGTCGGCAGTGGAACGAAGTGTGATTCCGCTTCGGAATGTCAGCACACCGTCTTCATCCGTCACAAGGTCACCGTCGGACAGGTCATAGAAGAACGGAATATAATCCCAGTTGGGTTCACCGGCCTTTTCCTGGGTCTGGGACTCCGGCACATAGAGGGCTATCCTGCTTCGCGTGCTATTCTCCCAATCATAGAACGTCTCATATGAGCCCGGCACGACGAATCCCTGAAGGTCATCTAACGTGTAGGTCCCCGGAAGGGTCACGGCGCCGGAAAAGATTCCCGGAGCGACAGAGGCAAGGGTCGGATTGTCGGTGTTGTCCACCTGTCCTTCTCCAAGCTTGCCGAACAGGAGCTTCATGGTTTCGTTTCCGGTCCATTCGAGACCGGCCGGCTCATCAGCGGCATCGCCATCAAAGGCGACCCTGGTCTCAACCACGTCAGGGTTCTCCACCTCAAGGCGGAATCTGACCGATTCCTTCTGAGGCTCCACAGAGAGATCCTCACGCACACATCCCGTCAAGGCGACAAGGCATAGTGCTCCAAAAATCAGCGTTTTCATTTCGTATGTCATTTATGGTCTGTATATCTCAATCAGTTCCACCGGGCCCATAAGACCGGATGGGAGAAGAGGCGCGTCCGGCCTGTAATGGTTGTGCGTCACATAGGTGATACGGTCGGCCTCCGGAAGTGCTGCATCGCCCACAAGACGGTTCACCCAGCGGTTGGTCACATGAATCTCGATCTGATTGACTCCCTTGCAAAGATGACCTGTGACATCAAGCCTGTATGGTGAAGCCCACACGGTTCCCACATAATTTCCGTTGATCCGCACGAGAGCCATATCCCCGACCTTGCCAAGGTCTGAGGAGTGCTCAACTGCGCATCGAAAAGGTGAAAGCCGGCCACCCCGACCCTGTCCATCCACGCCAGATCCTTTCTGATGCCCTCCTTTGTTATATTGCCGTTCATCCAGTGCCACCATACAAGCGGTCTGGCCTCGGCAGGAGGATTGACGAAATCCGCATAAAGGCTCCCCTCTTCCCGTTTCACGCGGGCTGTCAGCGGCACGGAATTGCCCATGAAGGCGGATATCATAGGATTGATGAATTCCTTCTTTGCCTCATAGTTGGTGAAGAAGCAGAGGGTCTCCCTTGTGTCGGGGAATATTCCCATCCAGCCCTTGTAACAGCGGTTGTTCCCGCTGTGATGATATACTGTGCCGAGTTCGGGATGCCTGTCCTTTCTCCAGACGAGTCCCTGCCAGTCTCCGCTCGGGGTCTTGAAGTACTCGCGGAACATCATGTCATAGGACTCCTTGCTCAGGTCGGCCCCGTCGAGGATCCACAGCATGAACTTAGTGTATTCCTCGGATGTGGTACGGAGCGTGTAGGCCGCATTGGCCTCCTTCCAGTTCTCGTTGCGACGCCATTTTCCGTTGGCAAGGTAGCCTATGGCGGCCGTCTGCGCATATTCCTCCTGCCAGTAGTAGTTCGAATGCTCCATTCCGAGCTTGTCGAAGATATAATCCTTGGAGTATTCCCTCAGGTTCTTCCCGAGGATATGCCCTATGGCGAGATCGAGGATGTGGATTCCCGGACCGGAATAGATGTATTTCCCGCCTGGAGTGCCTTCATACACTATATTGTCATATGTCTTGTTGTCAAGTCCGGTAGTGTGCACGAGGATCATCTGTGCGGTTATCTGCTTCGCCTTCCTGCGGCTCGGAGCATCCGCGAAGAGGTCCAGCATCTGCGGATAGTACCTGTACACAGGTTCGTCAAGGTCGAGCTTTCCCTCCTCCATGAGCTTCAGGGCTATATACGCCAACGGGGGCTTGCTTATGGACGCAGCCTGATAGATGGTAGAGGTGGAAAGCGGAGAGAACTCCTGCTGGCGGCCTTCCACGCTGTAGAATTCGTCGTTCACCACCACAAAGGAGACCGTGTCCGTGGGTGATGTATAGGTCACCTGCATGGACGGGAGTCCCGCCTCCTTGGTTATGCGGAGCACCTCCGCCTTGAGTGCAAGTTCGTCCTTGAGGGCCTGCTGAGCGGCACACTCGACGTCTTGCGCGAATGTGGACACTGCCAGGAGCAATATCGATAGGGTTATTCTCTTCATGATCTTTATGTGGTATAATCTTAAAACGATTATTCCCCATCCGGGGGTGATAGCTGAAGACACCGCTGCCGATCCCCGAGGCGGGAACCGGCAGCACACATACAATTATGATTTATATGACCTGTCGGTCTTGGTCTTACTGGATTTCCTGGATGCAGCGGACATTCAAGCCATTAGATTTATACAATGTATTTTTTGTGTCTAACATTCCCCTATACAATCTCAGGTTCCACACGCTATATGAACTCTCCTTTGTATATGTTGTCATCCACATATAACAGATCCCATCCCCAATCCACTTTCCAAATTTATCAGAAGTGTTGTTGTCATATTTTCCTTGAATTGCAGAAGAGAAAGGGAACCATGTATTAGTTGTACCGCCATCTGTTGACATGACGATACCATACGATGATGCCTCAACCTGTTTCATAGATGAGTAAGCATCAGCCGGTGGCAACATATAACCTACTGGACAAGGATCATAAATAGTCTTTACTGGAGTTGGTTTGGATGACGACTCATAATTATATCCCTCCGGATTACCCCAGAAAGAATATCCTCTATTGGCTGGGCCATACTTGTCAGTAGTACCGGAATCTGTATACCAATCACGTCCCCACTTATCACTTGCATAAACGAAACACATCGGATTCTTGATAGACCATTGTATTGATGTCGGATTTCTTGTCGATGAGCCTGATACTGCAGATGGACGAGTCACTTCTGCATTTTCCACATCATACAATGTTGCATTGTCTGTCATATATATTGCCACCTGGTTTCCTGATGCAGAATTTGAATTCAAAACCGCAGGCCCGACAAAAGGATCTTTACGTCCCCACTCATAAAACATTCCTAACGTGCGTGTACGCAACGTTTCATCTGTAATAGCTTCTGTAGACGCGTAAGTCGCACCAAGATTCCTGTCCATAGTCTCATATGTCCCGGTAGCAGAAACATAAGTCTGAAGGTCTCCCGTCTCAGTACACCATATATGCCAGCTCCAAAGGATGGTTCCATCTGCATCCTTTGCAGCGATCAGGGCATTTCCATACTCCACATCGGCCGATTTGGTGAAGGTGATCTTTCCGTCAGCATATGAGACAGAGGTGATGAGTCCTTTGGCCGTCTGCCATACGAGAGATGCCTGAGTCGGAGCGATCGTCGCTTTTTCAGTGTGGAAATGAGTCGTGCCTGTCGGCAGCATGATTCCCTTTGCGCCGTTACCGATTACAGTGGCGTCGAAAGAGTATGTGCCCGGAGTCGAGACGATGTAGCAGTTGGCCGTGCCGTCTGCGCTGAGATCGAAGGCTCCTGTCGAATATGTCCAGCCTTCGGCATCCGCTGCCGGGAGGGCCTCAGAGAAACGATGGATGCAGCCGCCAGCCATGGCTGTGGATTCCGCAGACAGAGTCCTTACGTGCGAAAGGGTCTTGACAGCTGAGGCGTCAGCATTCTCGAGGGTGTATCTGAGAGTGATCTGCTTGCCGGCAAGAGCTGCAGGGAAAGTCACAAGGTAAAGCTCGGTAGCCTCGGAGGTCGAGAGGACCGCACCGCCTGGAACCGCGAGGCTCACTGTCTTGGATGCGCCCTCCGATGCGAGTGTGAACTCGTCTGTTGCAGGCTTGTAGGTCACGTCTCCTGCGAGATTCTCTGTTGCAGTCACGCTGACGCCCTTGACCTTCCATCCGGCAAGATCTTCAGTGGCAGCAGTTACCTTAAGCCACATGGTGCTTGTCTTATGTGAGAGATAGAAATCCACCACAGGGGTGTCATACAGGTCGAGGTTCGAAGGAGTCGTGAACTGAGCAGTAGCATAGGCAAAGCTTCCCGACATGCCCCAGTGACGGCTCTCTGCCACCGCAGACTGAGTCTGATGGGCCGGAATGCTGTGGGAGATCTCATCTGCTGTTCCGGCATTCTGAACATATGGATAATATATTCCGAGAGTATAGGTCTTGGATGCCGAGAGCTCTATGGCCGTCTCAAAAGATCCGTCAGAGTAGCCTGGACCGCGGCCCTCTCCGTCTGTCAGACGGGCAAGGATATTCTGATGGCCGGAAAGTGCCGTTCCATCTTCCTGAACATAGAGTCCGAGCAGGTCACCTGCCTTCCAAAGCACAGGACGGGTGCCGTCTTCCTCTGCTCCCAGAGATGTCTTTGTGAGACATTCGCCGTTGAGGACGACCTTGCGTGCCTCGTCGCCTGCTACCGGAGTATCGTCAACAGCTACATCCGAACAGCCTGCCAACAGGAGGCAAAGGGCTGAAAATCTGAATAAATTCTTTTTCATATTGGTTGTGTTTATCATTATTCTTCAATTATGGTTACTGAACCTGCATTGCCGACTGTATCAGTCTCCTCCGGAGGAAGTGCAGTTCCTGTGCTTGCAAGAGCCTTGGTCTTGGCTCCGAGGAAGAGTTCCGCCATGGCCTGATAGAAGTTGTACCCGGTCTCTCCGTTGGTCATGAAGACGAGGGTCTCGTCCTTATCAGGGATGGTGCACATCCAGCCCTTATAGTTGCCGTTGTTACCACGGTGGTGATACATCAGGCCGATGTCGGCATTGTCCTCCATCCTCCACACAAGACCCTGCCATGAGGTCGCCGTGTCGGTGCTGATATCATAGTCCGCAAACATGGCGTCATAGTTGGCCTTGTCCGTGAAGTCCGCCCCGTCGTTGATCCATCTGAGGAACTTGGTGTATTCCTCCGTACTGGTCCTGAGCGAATAAGCCGCGTTGGACGAAGACCAGCCGGTCGGATTCACTCCTCCCCAGGAGCCGCTTGCACGATGGCCGATGGCGGCGATCTTCGAGAACTCGTCCTGCCAGTAGTAGTTGGCGTGAACGATGCCTATCTTGTTGAATATATAATGCTTGGAGTACTCAGCCAGGTCGTCGTAGCCTGCACCGAGTTCATCTCCGAGAATCTTTCCGAGGGTCAGGTCGAGGATGTGGATTGCAGGACCGGAGTAGAGATAGGTCGTATAGTCCGGATCACGGAGCCACTCCCATGTGCCGGAATCACCGTCATCGACAGCTCTGATCTTGCTGTATGTTCCGTTGTCCAGACCGGTGGTGTGGAGAAGGATCATCTTGGAGGTGATGAGCTTGGCCTTGGCCTTGGCTGTATCGTCGGCAAAGAGGGCAAGCATGGAGTTTGCCGCATCCAACGAAGCCACGGTCGCTTCATCGTCAGTTTCCGCATAATTCTCATCCACGGTGTAGTCTCCCCAGTACTGATATACAGGTTTCATAAGGTCGAGACGGCCTTCCTCCACCATCTTCATCGCAATATATGCAAGAGGGATCTTGCTCATCGAGCACGCCTGATAGACCGTGATGGTGTTCAGAGGAGAATTCTCCTGCTTGCGGCCTTCCGTAGCATAGAAGTCCTCGTTGACCGCCACGAAGGATATCATCGTGTCGTCACCGCGGGTGTATGTCACCTGCATCGAAGGCAGTCCTGCCCTCTTGGTGATGCTCAGCACCTTGCGGTGGTAATAGTCGTGCACCTCATTGTCCATTCTTGAGAATGTGGACAGGTTAAGACCCACCTGATAGATGTTGAGCTTCGGATTGCTTCTGTACTTCTGAGGGAAGGTGACATCCACGTACTTGGTGTATATGGCCTTGTCCGTGACCACCTGCACCTCATGGATGGTGCGATCTCCTCCGAGCGACAGGCTGCAGAACACACGGGCACAGTCAGTCCTGTCCGTTCCGACTGCCGGGGTATCCTTTGCGGTGACCGTGATGACATTCGTACCGCTGGTGCCGTAGCCGGATTTCTCGAGATTGATCTCGACTGTAGCTGCTATCCTGTCTGTCGCCGAGAGCCTGACGGACTTCACCTTCTCTCCGGCAGCGCCATAGACATCGAAACGGACCATGTCCACCGCCGAGCTGAGTTCAAGACCCGGAACGGTATATACATCTCCCTCCTTGACCAGCAGATCCGATGTCAACGGAGCATAGAACGGGCAGTAGGCAGGATTGAACACGCCGTTCTGCTCCTGGGTCTGCTCTGCAGGAACATACATCCTCAGGCGGTTGCCGTCAGCATGGTCGCCTCGGAAATTCGCACCGTTCTCAGAAGGCACCACTATGCCCTGAAGGTCTTCTATCGTGAATCCTTCCGGAATCTCAACAGCCCCTTCGAAGACACCGGGAGCGACGGAGGCAATCACAGGATTGTCGGAGTTGCTTGTTCCTTTCTTGCCGAAGATGAGGGTCGCCGTCTCATCTCCCTGCCATTCAAGCGCTCCAGTATAGCCAAGCGCCACCTTAGATCCGTCTTCCGGAGACGGATACTCGGCTACGATACGGAACTTGACCACCTCTGAAGAGGCCGGAGCTTCCGGCTCGGGAAGCTGATGCTTGGTGCAGCCTGCCAGACATATCATGGCAAGCATAGGGGCTATCACTCTTTTCATACCAGATCGTCTTCATCCACAATGGTCAGGCTGCCGGCATTTCCTGAGGTGCACAACGGTCCCTCAGGATCGAAATAGACCACCCTGATGTCGGGTGTGGCGTAGGTGTTTCTTAAAGTCATGATGTAAATGTTTAGCATTGATAATTTTATAAACGGATCCCCCCCCCGGGGAGGGTGAATCCAAAACATGAAAAGTGTGCCCTAAGGTATCCGTTCCCGGACCTTAGGGCACACATATCAAGGTTTTATCGCCCTCAGAGGGGCTTTGGAGTTCCTTTAGTTCGCAGCTTCCACAATTACAAAACCGAAATCCTGGAGACCATCCGGATTTCCGTCTCCCACATTTGTCAGATCCGTCTCATTAGCAAATCCGAGATATAATCTGGATGCTTCGTAAGCTTCAGTGGTTCCGGCCGGAACGATAAGCTGCTTCTCGACATCGGAACCGTGATTTACACCGACATTCGTCAATGCACCATGATAGAACCAAACATTAGGAGTTGCTCCCTTACATTCTACGGTCTTCAAGTTTTTCGTGTCTATCATTGAATTGTTACCCATTCGGCGCACGCTCTCACCGGTGTATTCAAAAACAAGTTTGGTGAGATTCGTATTGCGACGGAGCATATGGCGGCCGATGTAAGCATCAGGACCTACAGTGAAAGTCAGGTCACAGCTATGTTCTACTCCTGAATCAAACTGGAAGGTATAGGTATTCGTTCCAGCAGAAGTAGCGGTCGCATAGCCCTCATCTGTTGCATTGAAATACACTTCTGTCAGATAGTAGCAGTTGGCGAAAGCATACTGTCCCAAAGAGGTGATCTGATTGCCAAGCTCAAGCGTTGTCAAGGCCGTCCTCTCGAAAGCGGCATAACCTATTGACGTTATCTTGCCCAGATCCACGCTTTCCAAAGATCCACAGAACTTAAATGCCCCATCCGCTACGGCTGTAACATTAGACGGGAACTTTATTGCTTTAAGCTTCTCATATGGAGCATCCTTTGATTCTCCGGCAAATGTTGCAGGGAAAGTTGAAGGTTCGAAAGCGGCCTGAGACAGGTCCAGAGACACAGGCTCTGCAGCTGCATCGATGAGTGCCTTGATTTCCGCGAGGTTATCTTCTGCGAGTGATGCTCCCTCCTGAGTCTTGACTGCGAGTTTTCCATCAAGGGCAGCCGGAAGTTCAGAAGCCCATGTCTGTCCCTCATCGACAGAATACATGGCTCCACCTCCGACACGTGAGAATGTGGACAGGTCAAACGCCACCTGGTGGACATAAAGGACATCTATCGTAGTGGCTCTACTGATGGTCTTATCAACTGACTTCACATAGGTCGCCTTGTCCGTGGTGATCTCGACTCTGTTGAAAGTTCTGCTGCCACCTAAAATAACAGAAGCAAAAAGCTCGATTCCGTTTGTCTTATCCTTGTCGGCAATTGTCTCATTGCCTTCAAAATTCACCACTACATAATGGCTGCCGTTGGAATTCGAGCCCAGCCCTGTCTCTGTCTGGCCAAGTGTCCAACGGGACTCGCCGACGATACGATTGTCGGTTTCTATCCTGACTGACTTCAGAACCTCGTCATCAGACATACCTGAATGTTTTCCATAGACATTGAACTTGATAAGGTCAGTGCCGGAATAAAACTGTACCCCTCCGACTGAATATGAACCATCTGCATCGGCTGCACCCAAGTCTTCATGAGTGAATCTCGCAAAGAAAGGGACATACTCCGGATTGAATACGCCGTCAATGGTCTGAGTCTGCTCTGTAGCTACCGGCATATTGATTCGGTCCTTGCTATTGTTATATCCGAAGAAGGCGCCGTTTTCAGCAGGAACCACAATACCCTGGATGTCTTCTACTGAGAATTCTCCAAGGTCGATTTCGCCTGAGAAGGTTCCTGGAGCTCCAGGAACAGAATTGAGTGTAAGCTGAAGACCATCTGCCTTCTTTGTCGTTGTTCCCAATTTTCCTACAAGGACACTGAGAGTCTCATCACCAGTCCAGGCAAAGGCAGGGGTATCTCCATCTTCAAAAGCCACCTTGGTCTGTCCGTCACCCTGAGGGTAATCCACGGATATCGTAAGTTTCACCTTGTTACCTTCTGCCGGTGCAGGGGTTGTTTCCTTTTCCACGCAGCCCGTCATTATGATGAGGGCGGATGCTATAAATGAATATATCTTTTTCATGGTAATAGAATTATTAACTGATTACCATTCGATTTCTTCTCCAAAGGATGTTCCCGGGAGTTTCATCGGATCTGAAGAGCAGAGAATGCCTTCGTTGTCTAGAGAGAGGTATTCCACCTCTGGGGTCAAATAATTTTCTTTCATTTTCTGTTTTTTTTAATGTTAATAATTATTGTATTGTATATCCTATTTCGACCAATTTCTTCACCGGCTGGGAGGCAGCATATGCATCCTCCAGCCCGTCAGGCACGACAATCACCCTCTCATCGGATAACGAACCGGTCTCGATCTTGCTTCCCCATGCAGAAGTGAAGCAGAATGTGTTCACATTGTCTGCAATTCCTTCGCTGTCCGTTGACTTGAACTCCACTCTTTCCAGATATGGACAAGCCTCGAATGCGTAGGCATGGGCAATCACAAGATTCTCAAACACGAGAGACTTGAGGCAATAGCAATGGCTGAAGAACCGCCTTGAGACACGGGTCGCATCAGGGCCGAAGGTGAAGTCCAGCACTGCTGGCGCAGTCTCGTCCTCAACGCTGAAGACAAAGAGGTCACCGACTCCTCCATCGGACTCCTTTTTCCCTCCGGAATCGTATGGACTGTTGAAGTAAACCTCCCTCAATGTGGTGTTGTCGGCAAAGGCATATTTTCCATATTGCGTCACTGTGTTCGGAACATTCAAGGTCTCCAGCGAGCAGTAGCGGAATGCTTCATTGCCTATGGTGACGATGCCGGCAAGACCGACGGATTTCAGGCCTGAGCAGTATTTGAAGGATTCATCCGGAATCTGCTTGATGTTGGCAGGAAGAAGTATGGCTCCGAGCTTGGTGAAGCGGGCCGATTCTGTGCCGACAAAGGCAGCCGGGAATACCTCGGATTCGAAGTCAAGTCCACTCAGGTCGAGGGAGACCGGAGAAGACTGCGCCCCGATGGCCTTGCTGATTTCTTCAAGAGTGAAGGCGGTCAGTTTCGCCGAGTTGTTGGCCTTGACCTTCAGTGAGGTGAAAGCAGCAGGGATGTCATTTGTCCATTCTGCTCCATCTGTGGAGTACTGCACATCAGCCGGGACAGCAGGGACTTCAGGAATATCCATTGTAAAACCGGCTTCCATCAGTTTCTTGACAACCGCATTCTGCGAGTAGGCCAGCTCAAGCCCGGCCGGCACAGTTATCCTCCTGTCACTCACGCGGGCTCCAGGCAGGGTCATGTTGGAATCCCATGGCGAAGCTATGCCGAAGACGCCATTGTCTGCAATCCTGGCCTCATCCGTGCATCTGAACTCGACTTCGGCAAGATTGTCACAATATGGAAAGGCATACTGACGGAAGAAGACTGCATCCTCGCAGATGATCTTCACAAGAGCGTTGTTGTGGCGCAGTACGGTTCGAGGCATATATCTGGCATCAGGACCGATGGTCAGGACGAACTGAGGTTCTGCTATCTCCATCTCTTCAAGATAGAAAGTCCACATATTGTTCGACTTGTCGCTTCCCGGATCGAACGGCGTGTTGTAGTAAACATCCTTGAGCGAAGGGTTGTCTGCAAAGACATATGCACCGTAAGATGTCACAGTGTTAGGGATGCTCAGCGTTTCTATCCCGCAATGCCTGAAGGCTTCTGCACCGATCTTCCTTATGCCGGCAAGATCCACATCCTTGAGAGCCTTGCAATTGATGAACGCCTGCTCCGGAATATCAGTCACATTTGACGGGAACTTTATGCCGGCAAGACAGAGGACCGGACTTTCCGATGTGCCGGCAAAGACTGCCGGGAAGGTATCAGAATCATAGAGTGCCTCGCTCAGGTCGAGAGCTGCCGCTGTTCCTGCCGAGGTCACGATCGCCTTGAACTGGGTCAGCATATCCTCCGAGAATGGTCTGCCGTCGTTGGTCCTCACCTTGAGGGCACTGAATCCGACAGGCATCTCTTCCAGCCATGTCTGACCTCCGTCTGTTGAATATTCGACAGCGACACTCTCTCCGAACCTGTCCTGCTGCACAGGGATGACCACCCTGCAGGAGTCTCCGGAAATCGAGCGGACAGCTGAGACGACGAGCTCCGCAGTGCGCCTCTGGTCGGTAGGGTTCTCCTTGGCAGCCACCACAATGGTGTCGCCGCGGACAGTCGCAGAACACCACGATGCCGCCTCTTCGGAGATGGAAGCCTTGACATCCTTCACCAGGTCCTTATTGAGCACAAGGACATTACGGGTACACTCCATATAGCGCATGGACACGGATGATGCAGAGAGTTCCAGTGTCGGCTCGCAATCCTGATCGATGACGATCCGCTGTGTCCGGTTGTCACAGCGGACCTGGATATAGGACGAGCGCACGGCACCGGTCACATTGCCGTCCACCATTATCCACATAGATTTTTCTCCAGGGATGATCTGGTGGGTGAGCCAGGTGTCTTCTGACGGAGAATACACATACCAGGCATTGCTGACCTTGTCCAGCGGAAGTTCCAGCTCGATGGTGGCCGACTTCATTCCGAATCCGCAGACAATCCCGTCAAGCACGACTTCCTCCTGAATGGTTTCCTTCTCAGTGCATGACGCCACAAGGGCAATCATCGAAAGACATAAAAATATCCTTTTCATATGCTTTTGTTTTATTCTTCTGTTCCTGTGTCAGGTACCTCGTCGCCATAGATATCAATGTATGTGTCATAGCCAGGGTTCTGCTGGTCCCTTATATCCACATTCGCCTCAAGTTCGGAAAGAGGGATAGGATATACGACCTGGGCACGACCCTGATATTTCTCCAGACCGAAATTCACGGTCTTTCTCCTGACGTTCTCCATAGCGGTCTGGCGCACCATGGTCGCTCCCCTTCTGAAATAGTCCCAGTAGGTGTGGCCCTCCATGATGAGCTCCCTTCTGCGTTCCTTGAGAAGCAGATCCAGAGCCTCTGACGGATCTGTGGTGCCGAATCCCGAGCCGTCCTGCACCCTGACAATCCTGAGCGGCTTGTAATACTGCTCGGCCTTGGCGACATCTCCCATATTTATATAGGCTTCGGCCAAGGTCAGATAGATTTCAGGCAGGCGGATTACCGGTACATCATATACATAATGGTATGAAGATCCGACATATTTGCGACAGCCCCTGTAGTCCGGATTGCTTGTAATTCCAAGGTCACATACGAGATAACCCCTCACATCCTCGACTCCGCCATCAGACTGACCGAGAAGGGCCTGGGTCTCAGGGAAAAGGCCGAAGGCCGCATATCCCACCGCCTTGGAGACCTTGCCGTCGTTTTCAGCTCCAGGATTGTTGAAAGTCTCCTTGCGGGCAACATAGTTCAGGGCAGAACTGCCACAGTTATCCGTGACAGTATATACCAGTTCCCAGATGTTCTCTGAATTGAAAGATGTGTAATATGTGGTCTTATAGGCTGAATATCCTATGAAGTCATATCTGCCTGCCGCTGCAGTCAAGGCTTCCTCTCCCACAGTGACGACATCCTCCCAGCGTCCCAGATACAGATACAGACGCGCCATGAGGCCGCAGACTGCCGTGAAGTTGATGTGGCCGTTCTCCGTGTCCCTGTCCTTGAGCAGTTCATGGGAGAGCTTGAACTCTTTCTCGATATAGTCGTAGGTTTCCTTTGCAGTGGCACGACGGATCTTATAGTTCAGCGGGTTGATGGCCATGTCTGTCGTATCCATGATCGGAACGCCCCAGGAGTAGCGTTCTTCGTATTCCTCTCCCCCTTCGATCGAAAAGCGAGGCATCCACGCGAACATACGCATAAGGTCGAAATAGGCCAGAGCCCTGAGTCCATGTGCCTCTCCGAGGTATAGGCTGATCTGATCCTGAGTCATGTCCTCCACCCCTGCATCCAGCTTTTCTATAAGGTCGGTCGCGGTGCGGATTGCCGTATATATCTTGGTCCAGGTGGCAGTTGCCGAACCCGGAGAGCTCGTGTTCTCCGCATAACGACATTCACGCTCGAAGGTTCCGCCACTGGACACCCTGACAAAGAAGTCGTTGCCCTTGGATATCTCATATCCGTACAGATTCCTTCCGTAATAGTCCGCACTCTGTATGTTGTCATATATACCGTTGAGCAGTCCGGTCATACCCTCATGATCAAGCATGTCCTTCTCTTCGTAATCCGTGTAGGATTCCTTGTTGAGAAAGTCGGAACACCCTGCTGACAGCAGCGTGAGGGCAAGGGCTGCAATATATTTGAAAATCTTTTTCATACGCATCAGAAATTAAATCTCAGACCGGCAGTATATGTCGTGGCCGAAGGGTATTTCGCCACCGAAATGTAGCTGTTGCTCTGAAGGTCCGGATCATAGCCTTCAAGCTCTGTCCACACCCACAGGTTCTCTGCCTGAGCGAATATGGTGGCGCCTGTCACTCCTATCTTCCTGAAGGTTCTTGCAGGGAAGGTGTAGGAAAGGGCTATGTTCTTGAGCTTGAGATAGTCTCCATCATGGAGGAAACGGGTGGATCCTCCCGACGATGTCGTTCCGTTGAGGCGGATA
>CAZMNZ010000033.1:7724-17331 GCA_964567765.1 uncultured Muribaculaceae bacterium | reverse complement strand
GCCTTTATTGTAAGATAACTAATGATATACTGATGAAAAATTTATTCAAATTGTTCTCAATCATGCTGCTGATGCTTGCAGGGTGTATCGCATCGAATGCGCAGACCCTGGTGAAGGTCAGTGGTGTCGTGACTTCGTCCGATGACGGACTTCCGATGATTGGGGTTGCCGTGATGGACGGTGTCGGGAACGGTGTGGTGACTTCTCTTGATGGAGACTATCAGATTGAAGTCGCTCCGGGAACTGAACTTACATTTTCGAGCATAGGTTTTCTTGATGCCAAGGTGGTAGTGCCTCAGGTGGAGTCATTTGTACACAATGTGCAGATGCAGCCGGAAAGCATGAAACTGGATGATGTGGTAGTCATCGCGTATGGTGTAAGAAAGAAAGGCACTGTGGCGGGTTCCGTATCTACTGTGAAGTCCGAAAAGTTGGAGACCACTCCGACGGCGGCTTTCGACCAGGCTCTTCAGGGTCAGGTGGCGGGTCTGACCGTCCTCTCCAGCACCGGTGAGCCAAGCTCGTCGGCAACGATGACCATCCGAGGCACAAACTCCATCAATTCCGGCACTGCACCTCTGTATATCCTTGACGGAGTGGCTATTTCCGCATCTGACTTCAATACCATAAACCCTGCGGATATCGAGAGCATGTCAGTTCTTAAGGACGCCTCTTCGACTTCGATATATGGTGCGCGTGCTGCAAATGGTGTGATTGTGATTACGACAAAACGAGGCCGTAACATGGATCAGCCGAACATCAACTACCGCATGCAGATGGGTTGGTCGGCCATGGCTCACGGAAATTGGGATCTTATGAATACTGAGGAACGTATCCAGTATGAAAAGGAACTCGGCCTGACGTCCGGGCAGAACTATAACTACCTTTCCACCATCGATGTGAACTGGATGGATGTGGTCTTCAATGATTCCGCGATGCTTCAGAGTCATGAACTTTCGGTTTCCGGTGCAACGGAAAAGACCAATTATTATTTCTCAGGAGGATATTACGATCAGGAGGGTATCGCTCCGGGTTCTCAGTTCACCCGTTATTCGATGCGTTTCAATTTCGAGCAGCAGATGGCAAGGTGGCTGAAGATGGGAACCAACACCATGTTCAACTTCCAGAACATCCAGCAGGCAGATGAGGGTTCATATACTCTTGTGACTCCGATTTCCGCTGCACGCTTCATGCTTCCGTACTGGAATCCGTACAAGGCGGATGGCTCCCTTGCCTCCCTGTCTGACGGTTCATGGCAGGGCCAGGGACAGAATCCGCTGGAGTGGTTGGAGAACAATCCTCTGACATACAAGAAGTACAAGCTCTTCTCGACCGTATTCGCTGAACTTACCCTTTACAGGAATCTGGTGTTCAAATCGCAGTTCGGCGTGGACTTCTCACACACAACAGGATTCAGTCAGTCCTACCCGGAATATGTCCCGAACCAGGGCGACGGAAGTGCGGCAAGAAGTTCAAGCGACGGTCTCAATCTGCAGTGGTCCAACACTTTGAATTATCGTTTTGACATCGATAATATGCATGATTTCAACTTCCTTCTCGGGCATGAGTGGCAGGACTATCACATGGAGGCATTCAGTGTAAGCACTGCCGGACAGAACAACGGCAAGCTGACAGATATCTCGACCGGTACGAGGGCGACTTCATGGACAAGCACATCCGATTCGGACTATTCCCGCGTGTCATTCTTCGGACGAGGTGAATATAACTACTCTGACAGATATTACGGTGAACTTTCCATCCGTACGGACGGATCTTCGCGATTTGGAGCCAACAACCGCTGGGGAGTATTCGGCGCAGTGGGATTCATGTGGAATCTCCGCAACGAGTCCTTCATGTCATCTTCGCGTGATTGGCTCACAATGGGTCAGATTGCAGTCAGTTCCGGTACATCCGGTAACTCTGAAATCCCTAATTATGAGCACCTTGCCCTGATTGGCGGTGGTGCTGATTATGTCGGAGACGCAGGTGTCGCACCGATTCAGCCGGGAAATGAGAGTCTGACTTGGGAGAACACTTGGACCAGCAACCTCGCCTTCCATTTCGGATTCTGGAACAGGCTCAATGTGGATCTCGAGCTCTATAACAAGAAGACTACAGACATGCTGATGGCGGTTCCGCTTGCGTATTCGCAGTCAAACGGTTACGGCTACATTTGGGACAACATCGGAGCTATGGTGAACAGAGGAGTTGAACTCAACGTCAATGCAACCGTACTTGCCATCAAGGACTTCTCCTGGAATGTCAATGCCAATGTCGGATATAATCACAACCGCCTGACTGAACTCTACAATGGCGTTGACGAATATGAAACAGCGAATACAAGCACAAAACTCGTCGTGGGACATCCTGTGGGCGAATTCTATATAAACAGATATGCTGGAGTGAACCCGGCAAATGGAGATGCCCTTTGGTATGACAAGGATGGAAACATCACCAACGAGCTCCGTGACGAGGACAAGGTCATGGTCGGAAAGTCTTACCATGCTCCTTGGCAGGGTGGTTTCGGTACAGCCCTCTCGTGGAAGGGAATCAGCCTCTCTGCTCAGTTCAGCTGGGTCGGCGACAGATGGATGCTCAACAATGACCGCTATTTCGATGAATCCAACGGTCGTTTCATGACATATAATCAGTCACGCCGCCTTCTCAACCGTTGGAAGGAGCCAGGCGATGTCACTGATATTCCGAGACATGGCGTTTATACGGAATTCGACAGCAGACTTCTTGAGGATGCTTCTTTCCTTCGTCTGAAGAACCTGATGCTCTCCTATTCCCTTCCCAAGGATCTTCTCAGGAAGACAGGTTTCATAAGAGGTCTCAGAGTCTATGTTCAGGGACAGAACCTCTTGACATTCACCAATTTCTCCGGTCTTGACCCGGAAGGAACCAGCAATATATATGCGGCTCAGTACCCGATGTCGCGTCAATATACCTTCGGCCTTGACCTGATGTTCTAAAGAGTGATATGATGAAGAATACAATAAATATATTTTCGAGGGCGGCGGCAGTGATTGCGCTGGCCTTCGGCATGACTTCCTGTCTTGAGAAACTCCCTGGAGACTATATACTTGAGGAGGAGGGAATGCAGACTTTTGCCGATGCCGAGCAGACTGTGACCGGCATCTACACCGCATATATGAGCGGAGCCCTCTACAGCGGCTATCTGACCCTTTGTCCTGACATCCAGGCGGACCTTGTATATGCAGTTCAGGGTAATACAAACACATACGGAACACATTGGCTTTGGGATATCCGTTCTACCAATGCCGAAATCGAGTCGATCTATGCCGCTTTGTACAAGGTCATAGGCAGATGCAATTTCTATCTCGATAAGGTGGATGCCCTCAGAAGCAGTCTGACTGACGATGAGGAGATCCAGTATCTGGATTATTATACCGGAGAGGTCTATTGTGCGCGAGGACTTGCATACTCCGAACTTGTGAAATGCTTCTGCAAGGCCTACGACCCTGCGACAGCCGATACAGACCTTGGAGTTGTTCTTGCTGACACTTATTTCGGAGAGAAGCCTGAAAAACGCGCTACATTGAAGGAGTCATATGACTTTATAGTCGGCGACCTGAAGAAGGCGGAGGAACTTCTTGACGATGAGAACGATTATTATGATGCAGCCTATTTTACGAATGCTGCCGCACATGCCATCCATGCGAGGGTAGCGCTTTATATGCAGGATTGGGATGCTGCCATCGAACACTCGACCAAGCTCATCACTTCGGATGCCTTCACTTTGGCGACAGCCAAAAGTTACGCTACAAGTACCCAGACATTCCTCAACTACCTCTGGACCAACGATGCATCATATGAGGATATATGGAGGATAGGATATACCACAATATCATACGGTGCGGCTCAGGGACAGATATTCTTGAATTTCTCAAACGACTATACCTATTACTATCCGGACTATGTGCCGGCTCAGTGGGTCCTGAACCTGTATTCATCAACCGACGGGCGTTATGATTCATATTTTGCTAATCTGCAGACGGGATATTCGCACGGGCTCACCTGGCCGTTGCTTGTGAAGTATTACGGCAATGAGACGCTCATGGCCAACATGATCTATCATGTGAACATGCCTAAGCCGTTGCGTCTTGCCGAGCAGTATCTGATTCGTGCTGAGGCATATTGCCGGAAGGCCAACTACTCATCGGCTTCGTCTGACCTTACGACACTCAGTTCAGCAAGGCATACATCCGGGGGAAATGTTTCTGTTAATGCCGACAACTGGCTTGAGACCATTTCCGAGGAGCGTGTGAAGGAACTTTATATGGAGGGATTCCGTCTCCATGACCTCAAACGTTGGAACATGGGATTCGAGAGGACGCCTCAGGCCCAGACTCAGTCAGAGGGAAGTTCCCTTGAAATCAAGGCAGGAGATGCGCTGTTCGTATGGCCTATTCCTAATCAGGAACTTGTGGCTCCCGGTTCGCAGATACAGCCAAATGAAAGCAACAGATAAAGAATGAGATATATGAAGCAGATAATAAGATACATTACAATTGTCTTTCTTGCGGTGGCATCGTTGAGCGGCTGCAAGGAACACTATGTGACCTATTCTGATGCGGAATATGTCATGTTTGCAGACACTCTTGCCGTATATCCCGTGCAGAAGGACGTGGATTATTTCAGTATTCCTGTGGTTTCGACTGTAGTGAAGGATTACGACAGGACTTTCGGCGTCGAGATAATCGACAAGGGCAGCAATGCGATAGAGAAGCTCCATTATAGTCTCAAGTCCAATACGATTACCATCAAGGCAGGAGAAAACCGTGCTGATGTTCTTGTACATGGATATTATGACAATATCGAGGCTACGGACTCCCTTGGGTTCACCCTCCAGCTCGTGATGGACGAGGAACTCGTGATGCCGCTTTACGGCAAGCAGGCCAAGGCAGTCCTGATGAAGAGCTGTCCTTTTGATATCAACGATTTTACAGGATATTGCGTCCTCACTTCGATGTTCCTTTATAATTATAGTGTGACGGGAAACTATCAGCGTCTAGTCTATACGGAGAAGCATCCGACTGAGGAGAATATGATCATCTGCCGAAGCTGGATACGTGACGGCTACGATGTGACCATGACATTCAATGCCGACGATCCTATGTCTCCGTTGGTGACAATGGAAGAAGGTCAGGTGGCGAGTGACGAAGGCTCGTTCTTCGGAATAGCCTACGGAGATGACAAGATTCTTGTTACGAACAGTTCTCTATATGATTCGGTATTCTATCCTTGCGGAAGATATCTCTACATCTGGGCTCAGATGTATGTAGAGAATCTCGGGGAGGCTGTCGGAACGGTCGGCCACTTCTACAATATCATGGAGTGGATCTCCGACGAGGAGGCTGAGCGCCTCAGGAAAGAAGAGGGAATGTAAACATTTAGCTTGCATGGATTATGAAGAGATTATTTAACATATTGGCGGTCTTGGCATTGTCTGTCATGTTTTCTGCCTGTGATGACGAGAATAAGTTGAATGGAGATGACGGTGATCAGGTGAATGTGGTTCCGAACTTTCCTGAGATGGTGGAGGATTATGCAGTTGAACCGGGTTCCACTCTTGAACTTGTCTTCACGCCGAATCTTGCCTGGAAGGTGTCTGTTCCATCTGAAATCAGACAATGGTTCTGGATCAAGGACGGCTCGTTCAGCGTTACCGAACTGACAGGCTCGGCTTCCGCAGAACCTGTATCAGTGTATATAGGTGTTACAGAAAATGCTGATTTTGATAAGAACTATTCGTGTGATGTCACCCTTGAAATGGGAAATTCCTCTAAGGTTATAGCCAAGTATATGCTTCCGGCGAAAGAAAAGACACTGGAGGTCTATGCAGCAAAGACTGGAGAAGATGGTTCATTTATACTTTCTGAAGATGGTGCATATGTTTACTCCAATGAACAGGCAGATGCACTGAATCTTGTATGGTCAGTTGCCGACGCAGAATTCAAGGCTCCGTTCAAGGTGGTTTCAAACTGTGATTGGGCCGTAGAGTTGCCGGAGTGGGCTGAACTGAATGTGCCGGAAAATATGCCGGAGATTGTGGAACTTGTCATCACTGGTGAGTCCCTGGAAGGAGCTACGGGAAAGATGGTATTCGTATCCGGTGAGACATCTGTTCTGACCATCGATGTTTCAGTGCCTTCCTGCAAGGGTATTGAAGTCTATACCGCTACTTTGGATGAAGGCGAGTTTGTGTATGGAGATGGGGGAGAATATGTGTGGAGCGAGAAACCGGTTTCTGCCGTATCGGTAGAATGGATGGGTGCTGATTTCAGAATGCCGGTCAGGATTGAATCGAAATTCAACTGGACTTTGGAACTTCCGGAGTGGCTTACGGTGGATCTCCCTGAAAAGACTGCCGGTGATGTCATGCTGACACTTATGGGTGTTCCCTCAAAATATCCTCTTGATGACGCATCAGGAACAATCGTCTTCAAGAAGGATGGCAAGTCCCAGTATGAACTTCCTGTGACTATATCCGGTTGCAAGGATATAATGACCTTCACGCTTGAAATGAGCCTGACGACATTGGATTTCAACAATAGAAGTCAATTCTATGTCTCTACGGGATTCCTTGACGGTCCGGTGTCAGCTACATTGACGGGCGTCAATTCTGTGCGTATCGTATCGGTGGAGACGACAGGCGGAGTGGTCGGCAGCGAGAATCCGTCCTGGCTGAAGTGCACTCTTTCAAATTGGAATACGGCATCAGGTGCTGATGTCATTCAGGAACGCACCATGTCTATCTCGGCGGAGGAAAATATAGTGGATGGTTTCGACGGGGAAGACCGTTCTGCGGTTCTTTTTGTCCTTCCGCCAAGCATAACAGCCAAGACAGCAGAAATGTTTACAGAGAAGGCTGAAGTGAAGGAAGAATATGCTGAGTGGGCTGTGGCTGTGACGCAGAAGAAATATCCTTATGTATTTGTTAATGAGGTTGCAGATGCTGAGTTTGCATATTCCTTCGAAGAAGCATCCAGAGAGAAGTCCATCGAGCTGACATCGAAGTTCGGAGCGACGGACGATGTATATGTGCTTACATACGAGAGTCCTTATTGCAGGGATGATGCATCCATGACCTTTACGGATTCCTTCGATTCTTATAAGGTATATGACAGCATGTTTGCGGATATGTCTGATAATGCAGACTTCTGGCTTAAGTTTACCAGTGTTGAGGATAGTGATTATGGCATTGCAGACATGTATCTGGAAATGGATCAGCCGTATGAGCCGTCCGTAGGATATATAGTATTCTATGATGCGGAAGGCATTGTCCTTGCGATTGTCGAGTGCGTGTCTCCATTTGTTCCGAAGCCGGATCCGGTTTTGGATGTCGATCAGCAAATTATGATATTCACTCCTGAAAACTTGGAAAAGACATTCTCAATAACTTCCAATGTGGCATGGAACATTGAATGTCAGGATGAATGGTGTGCGGTAAATCCAACGTCTGGAGAGGGTGATGCGGTTGTTTCAGTTTCTCTTGATGCCGCAGATAGTCCACGTGAAACTGTGATTAGGATCAGCTCGGAGACGATTTCCCGTGAGATAACGGTAAAGCAGAAAGTGAATGATGTCCTAGAACTTGATGTAACCTCGCTTGAATTCGGATTCTTTGCTGCCGAAAAGACAGTAACCCTGACATCAAATGTAGCTTGGAATGTGGTAAGCAGCGAAGACTGGTGCAGTGTAAGCCCATCAGAGGGTGAAGGGGAGAAGACCTTGACGGTTTCCGTGTCAAAGAATGCCTCCACAACTGCGCGTACTGCAGAGATAACCATCAGCTCCGAGCAGAAGGCCATAACCCTTCAGGTGACTCAGAGAGGAAATGACGGCAGTCAGACTACAGATCTCGAGGATGAATATGGAAATGTGTTCGATGTGGACAATTCATATCTGACTTCAGCGGTTGAAGGTGTGACTGTATATGAGTGCAAGTCCGGACCATACTATGAGCAGTATGATGAATATGGGTGTCCGATCCTTATCCTTGAGTATTCATCTGTAGATGTGGCGGCAGAAATCCAGTTGCCTTCAAAAGTCCAGTGGTGGTATGTATATGAGACATCGTATAGTGATTGTGTTTCTGTCAATGATGGGACCATATATGATACCGCAGGTAAGATGGAGAAATCTACGGATAAGGTTACGGTAAAGATGACACGTAAAATATATGACCTGAGGGCAGAGATTGAGGGTAAAGGAGGTCTGAAGGTGGCATTCCATAAGACAATGTATACAGGAGACATCACTTTGGTTGTCTTCTGTCGTCTGTCACTTCAAGAATAATGTAACAAGGATAATATGATGATATGAAACATTCTTTACATTCAATAATTCTAGCTTTCGCCTGTGTGATGACTTTGGCTTTCGTCGGCTGTGCCAGGGTGGAGGAGCCTGATGCCGGAGCGGATTATGGCTATGTGCAGTTCAAATTGTACAAGGAGGCCTCGTACGACAAGACAAAGGCTGTGAAAAGTCAGTTGGACTACCTGAGCGAGGTGTCCAAGATCAGGGTAATCATGAGATATGGTTCCAACGACATCACCCAGACTCTGGTGATGAATGCCGCTGATGAAAATGCGGTGGAATATGGACTCAGGAGCGATAAACTGAAACTCTTGTCCGGGAAATATGAAATTGCGATGTTTACCCTATATGACAAGAATGACCAGCCGCTTTATGAATCAACCCCTGCAGGTGACTTCGCTTCGTTTGAGGTAGTGGCAGACGGGCTTCAGATCCATGAACTGGTTGCTTCCACGGTGGAAAGGGGAAAGGTCAGGTTCACCATAGTCAAGGATTTTTCGGATTTCCGGAATACTCCGGATACAAAGGCATCCAAGGACGGTGAATACACCTTTGATGAAGTGGGATATGTATCTCTTTCTGTCAGGAAGGGGAATACGACCACGCAATTTGAAATGTTGCCGACAGATTTCTCCATACATTTTTCGGATGATGGTGTTGAGGACGGTTATCAGACTTCATCGATGGAGTGTGACACTCTGCTCACATTGACTGCCGGAACATACGCTGTAGTTTCATACACAGTATATGATTCAAGCAAGAATATGCTTGAGGTTTCCTCTGATGTGGGTGCATCCTTCACAATCGAAGATAATGTGACCACAAATGCTGAGATTCCTGTCAAGCTGCATGAATCTGACGAATACATAAAGGACTATTATGCGCTTTATGAAATCTGGAAGGCTCTTCATGGCGAGGACTGGTATTATGTGGGTGAAAGTTATTCCGAGGGTGCTAACTGGGATTTCAACAAGGATCCGGATCTCTGGGGTGACCAGCCTGGAGTGTCGCTGCATTCAAACGGACGAGTCGCCCTGTTGAATCTCAGTGACTTCGGATTTTATGGCGATATGCCTGATGCACTCGGTCAACTGACTGAGATGGTGGAACTCTATCTCGGTTCCCACAATGATGTCAACCTCACGTATGACCCTATATCTCAGGCCGGCAAGGGTACAGCCAACCGTATGGAAAGACATAGCGCATATCTTAAGTCCATACATCCTGTGACCCAGATGTCCGAACCGATTGCAAGAGCATA
>CAZMNZ010000033.1:0-7624 GCA_964567765.1 uncultured Muribaculaceae bacterium | reverse complement strand
GGCTTTGGCTCAGATGCCGGAACTCATAACACTCAATATCGGCAACAATAGACAGTGGGATGCAGAAGAGGCTCTTAAGGGTCTGAAAGCCTTGGCTGACGGACCTTCAAAGGAGAAGATTCAGATTCTTTATATGAACGAGAACAATCTTGAGGTGGTCCCGGAGGAAATAAAGAATATGAAGAAGCTCGGCATGATTGACTTCTCATCCAATAATATCCGCACTATTGAGTCCGCCTGGGGCAATGATATCAAGCCGGTTCAGCTGTATCTTGACAATAATCAACTGAGTGCTTTCCCGGTTGATGAGAATGGTGTGTTCTGTTATATGGAGGATGCTGAGACATTCTCGGTGACCAATAATAATTTCACGGAATTCCCCGATATTTTCGATTCGGGAGCACTCTATGCTGTGGTCACGATTGACTTCTCATATAACCATATCAGCCGCTTTCAGAACGGCCGGGACTTCAAGGGTGTGTATGTGGAGACTCTCACGATTGCGAACAATCCGGAGTTCGAAACTTATCCGATAGAGCTAAGGACTTCGGACTCAAAGATCATGAATATCAATTTCCGAGGCTGCAATCTCAAGGAGTTCCCGGACAGCTGCTTCACATATCCGAATGCCATCTATCTCCAGTCGTTCGATCTGTCATACAATGACTTGACCGACCTTCCAGCTTCGATGCATGCTGGCAATATGCCGTATCTCTATGGCGTGGAACTGTCCTACAATCAGTTCTCATCATTCCCTTGGGAACCGCTTGACTCCCAGTATCTCACGGTCTATGCAATCAGGGGTCAGAGAAATGCGGAAGGAGCGAGATGTCTCTCAGAATGGCCTACAGGCCTCTATAACCATAGAGGACTCAGAGGATTCTACATCGGTTCCAACAATCTTGGAAAGATAGATGATACCATATCAACGCTGATTTACTACCTTGACATCAGCGACAATCCTGAAATAATCTTCGATGCATCGGATATCTGCTACGCTTACCAGTATGGCGCCTACTATCTGATATATGACAAGACTCAGGACATCAGAAACTGTGACTATATGTTGAATTAATAGGGAGGAAAGTAATGAAAAGATATATAAGCGTATTATACATGATGTTTGCTCTTGCCGGCATTATTTCCTGCCAGCAGGAGAAGGCAGTTTTTGATGTGGAGGTAGGAACAGAAGATGGTAAGCTCTCTATAGGACCTTCAGGAGGTGTGTTGAAGGTCAATGTGTCGTCTCAGGATGAATGGGTGGTGATTACGGAAAACCCTTGGCTGATGATTTCTCCGGCAAACGGCAGGGGAAGTCAGGTCTGCGAGGTGAATGTGGATTCGACTCTCGTGACAGATAACCGTACGGGTGCTATCCGAGTACAGAATCTTAAAACGGGGGAGAAAAGGGATTTTGAAGTCGTTCAGACTGGATATGACTATCAGATAATACTGGATGAGGCCTCGGTCGATGTGGAAGATTATGCAGATTATTCTTCTCGTTCTTTCGATGTGGAGGTGCTGTCTAATATCGATTTTGATGTCGTAATGCCTTCGGGAACAGAGAATTGGCTTACTGTCACCAAGTCTGATCTGATTCTCGATAGGGGAGTGCGTCCTCGCAAGGTGAATCTGCACTTCGACTGGAAGGTGAACACCCGTGAGGACGAGAGAATCGCCAAGATTCAGTTTACCCCTAAGGAAGCGGTTACGATGGGTCGGCATGATACGTTGACTGTCGTTCAGGAAGCTGCCCTCCCTATTCCTGTTGGAACTGCTGCCGGAGATTCGCTTTCGCTCATAGCGATAAACCGTGCTCTCGGAACATATGTCGAGTGGGAGACTTCCGAGAAGATGGAGCATTGGAACAATGTCAAGATCTGGAAGGACGGTCCGGACAAGGGTAGGGTGAGATATGTTCAGTTCTTCATATTCAATACCAAGGAGGAACTTCCATACGAGGTTCAGAATCTTACGGCTGCCGAGGAAATAGTTTTCTATTCCAATGCGAACCAGTTCCTCAAGAGTCTTGATACTGGAGACGCCATCACAAAACTCACTCAGCTCAAGAGGCTGACCATTGGTGCCTATGGTCTTGTCAGCCTGCATCCTGATTTCGTGAATCTGAAGAATCTTGAGTATCTGGATCTCAGTTCCAACTGTTTCCAGGAGATACCGGAGATTCTGACGCCGGAGAACTTCCCGAATCTCCATGCGCTCATTCTGAATGCCAACCAGCGAAACACGATATATGACCTCAGCAACGATACCAGGACAAACATCGGCGGATTCGTAGATGACAATCTCTCCACAACCAAGGGTATGGATTCATTCAAGAGAATCCTTAAATGGGAGAAGCTTGACACAATAAGACTTTCTGTGAACTACCTTCAGGGTGAACTTCCGGACATGAAGGACGAAGGACTCCCGGTCTGGACATACGAGGAGCTCAAGGACTCACTCGCAACAGGAGTGACCGCACTCCCTGAAAAACTGGAGAACATGCCGAAGGTGCTTCCAAACACGACATTCTTTGCAATCAACTTCAACCGCTTGACCGGAAACATGCCTGACTGGCTGCTCTATCATCCGAAACTCGATATGTGGGTACCTTATCAGCTGGTGTTCTCGCAGGAGGGAAAGAATGCGGAAGGGAAAAATGCCGGTTTCTCAAATGAGCCGACCAGTCTGGACTACTACTATGACATATACGCGAACAAGAAGTATAACCCTAACAAGAAAGACTGACGATGAATTTCAAGAATATGATATTTATTTTGGCCGCAGCTCTGACAGCCGGGCTGACGGCATGCTCCGTGGATGAGCTTAAGGTCACGGTGGATCCGGAAGAATCCAAGGTGTCCGCTCTCCCGGCGGATGTGGTCGATGGACAACTTCTGGTGCGTTTTGATGCCAATGTGGCTGATGTGCTTGCCAAGGCGGGGCTGACCAAGAGCGGGCCGGCTATGCCGATGACCCGCTCAGGTGTCCTGAGTGTTGATGAGATTCTTGACCTTGTTGACGGATATCAGATAGAGAGGGTGTTTCCGGTCGATCCAAGAAGCGAGGCAAAGGCTCGTGAGGAGGGACTTCATCTCTGGTATGTGGTGCGTTTCGATTCCGAGCATCCGGTAGATAAGGTCGCTGCTGACCTTTCCAGACTCGGCGAGGTGAGTCGTGTGGAGTATAACCGCACATTGAAGCGTGCATCAGAAAGGAAGGCTGTTCCGCTCAGTGCCGAGCGTGTGAACCGTATCGTCACCAAGGCTGCTTCTGCCCCATTCAATGATGTTCTGCTCTCGGACCAGTGGAATCTGATCAATGACGGAAGTCTCCGTTCGACCAAGTTTGTTCAAGGAGCGGATGTTCAGGTGGAGAAGGCGTGGGAACTGACCACCGGTGATCCGTCCATAATCGTCGCGATTCTTGACGAAGGTGTCGATGTGGATCATGATGACCTGAAGGGAAGCATGTGGGTGAATGAAAATGAAAAATGGGGATCCCATGAGGATGCGGACGGAAACGGATATGCAGGTGATATACACGGATATAACTTTGTCGAGGGTAGCGGAATCATATCATGTGAAAGCGTCTATGACACAGGTCATGGAAGCCATGTGGCAGGAGTGATTGCTGCAACCAATAACAATGGGCTTGGAATAAGTTCTGTTGCAGGTGGCAATGGAGCACAGGCGGGAGTCCGTCTGATGTCCTGCCAGATATTCTCAGGAGCATATTCCGGCACCGTTCTCGAAGAGGTGCGTGCCATCAAATATGCAGCTGATAACGGAGCTGTGGTGCTGCAGTGCAGCTGGGGATATATCTCAGGAGCCGCCAATGCCTATGACTGGACTCCGCAGTATGCGACAGATGACGAGTGGCTTGCAAGCAATGTTCTCGAAAAGAAGGCCTTGGACTATTTTGTCCACAACGCAGGCTCGCCTGACGGGGTGATTGACGGCGGAATCGTGGTCTTTGCCGGCGGTAACGAGTCGGCTGCGGCTGCAAGTTATCCGGGAGCATACGGAGACTACGTGGCTGTAGCTGCCACAGCTGCCGACTTCACACCTGCCGTATATACAAACTACGGTATGGGAACAACGATCAGTGCTCCGGGAGGAGACCAGGACTATTATTGGGACTATGTGGATGATTCACACGCAGTCGGAGAAATCGGCTGTATTCTTTCAACGGTTCCGACACATATCAGCGAAAGCGGATACGGATATATGGAAGGTACTTCGATGGCCTGCCCTCATGTCTCGGGAGTCGTGGCTCTCGGACTTTCATACGCGGCAAAGCTCAGGAGACATTTCACGGTTGAAGAGTTCAAGTCCCTGCTGTATGAAACCACAACACCGATCGACCAGTATATGACCGGCACAAAGCAGTACAGGAAATATGTAATTGACCTGTTCGAGTCTGCACCGATGATGTCAATCAATATGGGCGATTTCAAGGGAAAGATGGGATATGGTCAGGTCAATGCCTATGCCCTGCTCAAGGCAATCGAAGGTTCGGGAGTGGAGATGTCCTTCCCTAATGTGTTTGTCGGTCTTGGCGCTCAGAAGACTATCGATCCGTCCGTGTATATGGATGGAACCGCATTCACCGCTGTTTCGTCAGATCCTGCCGTAGCTACGGTAGAGGTCGTGAATGGCAAGGTCGTGATCAAAGGTATAGCCCAAGGACAGACCGAGGCCACTGTCACAGGAAGCCGAACTGACAGTTTCGTGATAACAGTGCGCGAGTCTGCAAACGGCAACGGCTGGCTTTAGCGGATGATGAAGACTCTGAAAATCATATTGGCGATGCTCTTCGCGTTCGGAATGATTCCGGATGCTGGGGCTCAACTTAAACTTGTATCCAAGGAAAAGCTTCAGAGCGTGAACTCTCCGAAACTCTCGAAGGATTCAGCCTCTCTGGATTTTCCTGTCAGACACATTGTTGCGCCAAAGATGACTGAGATTGACACTCCGGCATCGTTTTCCTTCAGGTTCAGGAACACCGGACTGTTCAAGCTTGAGATAAAGAGGATTGTGACGACATGCTCCTGCACTCAGGCCGTATGTACGAAAAGGACAGTGGCCCCCGGAGAAGAGGCGGAAGTTCTTGTTACATACAATCCCAAAGGACATCCAGGCAAGTTTGAGAGAAAGATCTTCCTCTATACCCGTGACGGTGATGAACCTTCAGCCATCCTCAATCTTTCTGTGGATGTTGAGAACGGTATGGATCTGACGGGACTCTACCCGGTCCCGATGGGCAAGATCAGACTCAGAAGAACTGCGGTCAGGTTCACTGAGGGGACTGATGCAGTGGAGAAGCTCAGGTTCGTCAATGTCTGCGGCAGGGTGCTGAGATTTGACTGCGACAGGGCTTTTCTCCCGGAATGCATAAGATTCTATGCTCCTCCTACACGTCCGTTGGAAGAAGCTGAAATAGAGATAAGATATGATTCCACCAAGCCAGGAGCAAAGGAGAAGATGACAATCTTCCTGAACGATCTGGGACTGTCTCCGAGCCAGTCATCGCTGACAGTATATCTGGACTGATATTCTCTGATTCAGAACAAGACATAATAACCGAGTAAAACAAGACATATATGAATATAATAAAGAAAACAACGATTCTCATTATCTCTATCTTTGCTATGGCAGCATGTGCGGAGAAAGAGGAACCTGTCGTATATCTTGATGTCAATGCCCACAATATCTCCGGATCATGGCAGCTGGTGGAGTGGAATGGAATGGCAATGACGGACTCCACATATATGTATGTGAATTTTGTGCGCAACGACAGGACATTCACCATATATCAGAACATCGACAGCTTTACAGGTATTCCTCATGTAGCTACAGGCACATTCTACATCGATACCGACATGGAACTCGGTGCAATCATAAGAGGTATGTATGACTATGATTCCGGTGACTGGGCACACCGTTACATAGTCAGGGAACTTACCGCCACATCCATGAAATGGGTGGCCAAGGACGATTCCGGATACGTTCAGGTCTTTGAAAGAGTGGAAACCATACCCGTAGCCCCTGCCGAAGAATAGTCTTATCCGAGCAGAACCTCCTGCAGCAGGAATGTCAGCATGCCTGCCGCATATCCTGTGAGGGCTATCCATGAGAAGTTCCTCAGATACCATCCGAAGGAGATTTTCTGCAGACCCATGACGACCACGCCGGCGGCAGACCCTATGATGAGAAGGCTTCCTCCGGTTCCTGCGCAGTACGCAAGAAGGAGCCAGAAGGTGCCGTCCATCGCCATTATTGCATCCAGACCTGCCGGAGCGATGTCATACATGCCCATGCAGCTTGCAACTAGAGGCACGTTGTCAACAACAGAGGAGATCAGTCCTATTATTCCTGTTACAAGATAGGCGTTGCCGTTGAAGGCCTTGTCAAGAGCGATGCCCATTGATTTCAGCACACCTGTTTCGGAAAGTGCCGCCACTGTGGTCAATATGCCGAGAAAGAACAGGATGGTGCTGAGGTCTATCCTGTGGAGCAGTGCCGCCACATCAGGGAGTCTCGATGGCGCTATGTCACGGAACCTCTTCTGTCTGAATATGAATTCGGTGACGATCCACAGGACGGCGAGTATGAGCAGTATTCCCATGAAAGGCGGGAGACCTGTGGCAAACCTGAAGACAGGAACGGAAAGCAGACCCCCGACTCCTATGACGAACACGGCAATCCTTTCCTTTGCGCTGATGGCCACATCGCCCGCAGCGGCAGGAGTCTGATTCTCATGTGATGATACGCTCACAGTGCCTTTCAGCCTGAAACTGAGTATGACAGCCGGTATGATGACAGACATTGCAGACGGCAGGAACAGACCTTTGATCACGCCCGTGGTCGATATGTTGCCCTTCACCCAGAGCATGATGGTGGTGACATCTCCGATAGGGGAGAATGCCCCGCCGCTGTTGGCGGCAAGAATCACCATGGCCGAATAGAACAACTTTTCTCTGGTGTCTGATATGAGCTTGTTCAGTACCATCGTCATTACAATGGCAGTGGTCATGTTGTCAAGAACCGCAGACAGGAAGAAAGTCATCATAGTGAGTTTCCACAGCAGTCCCACCTTGGTCCCGGATACAAGTCTGGACCGCACGAAGTTGAAGCCGCCGTTGGTATCGACGACCTCCACTATCACCATGGCGCCCATCAGGAAAAAGAGGATTTCGGAGGTTTCGCCGAGAGCGTGAGTAAAGGCAGAAACATGCTCGTGAGTGCCTCCGAAACCCATATAGAACAATGACCAGCTTAAGACTGCCATCAGAAGCGCGACGGCAGATTTGTTTATTCCGGTGAGGTTCTCGATTGCTATGAGAATATATCCCACAACAAACACGCAGATTATTGCAGTCGTCATAATCCATTCGTATAAGTCCGTACCCCGCCCAAGACAAATTTGAGACCAAAGGCAGGTCAGACACCATTTCGGGTGTCAGGAACGGGAACCTCCATTGTCAGGGGCTCCTTTTTACCAATCCGGATTCATTATATTTGTAAACGATACCTCACTTAGAGTGTTGTTTTGAAAAAAAAGTCCTATCTTCTCAAGTTTGACACTTGTCAAACAAAAAACAAGGTTTATATAGAGGTCT
>CAZMNZ010000032.1:0-17496 GCA_964567765.1 uncultured Muribaculaceae bacterium | reverse complement strand
AGACCTCTATATAAACCTTGTTTTTTGTTTGACAAGTGTCAAACTTGAGAAGATACCCTAAAAACCACAATTTGCAATCTTTATGAGGTGATATTGTGTAAAAGTTGTCATTTGATGAAGTAAAATGATTTAAAGGTGTTTATGGAACCGGTTGCATCGGTTCTCAGACTTGGGAACAGGGCGGAGAATCCGTCCTTTGAGTTGTTTGTGCGGATCCTCTGCCCCGTCTTTCGCACATTCAGATAACAGATTTACGGCATGGCCTGACTGTCCTCATCCACAACCCTCAGGCGGCTGGCCATGACTTCATAGAACTGTTTGTCCGTGCCGTCGCTTCCTGCGAACTTCGTGCTCCGGATTCTGCCCGAAACATGCACTACCGCACCTTTTTCTATAAGGTCCATGTCGTGTATGTCCTTTCCTTCCCAGGCGGTGATGTTGAACCATGTGGACTCGGAAACGGCATTGCCTTCCCTTGTCTTGTAGAGGATGTCGGTGATCAGTGAAAAGTTGACGACCTTGCTTCCGTTGACCACGTTGGACCTTACCATACCGACGCGGCCCTTAAGTTCGATCCTGTTGATGTACTCCATAAGATTTTCTCTCTTTAATGATGTTAGACTTACTTCCCCACATCTTATGCGCGCTGTTGTAGGTTGCCGCAAAGTAAAGTAAAAAAGCGTCCGCTTATATCGCTTCGTGACGGCCGCGTGTCGACTTTTTCTTTTTTTTATTCAGATTTCACTGTCGAAAGATTTTTTTTGAAGACTAAAAATAAATCTTGGCGTGTTAAAATAAATTTTAATGAGGCAAAAATTAATTTTAGCCGCATCGAAATGCTAAAAAAGAGAAAAATCTTGACTAAAAAAAAGAAATTTCGTCAATCGGATATTTGACTCTCAAAGGAACTTGAGGATATTTGCCTTGCCTGAATATAACGGCGGAATAGTCAAATATGCGAGTATGGAATACGTAAAGAATGATAAGAGCGAGCCCGTGTGCCTGGAGTGTGGGGACAGGATCACATACGGCAGGTCAGACAAGAAGTTCTGCTGCGAGGAGTGCAAGAGCAGACATTATAATAATCTTGCAAAGGACAGCAGGGCTTACAGAAGGAAGATCATGAACCGCTTGTCCAGAAATTACCAGATTCTGGAACATCTTCTGAAGAACGGAGAGAAGTCAGCTGAACTGACGGACCTGATTGCCATAGGCTTTTCTCCGGATTCTGTGACTGGCTTCCATAAGAGCCGTTTCAAGAGTGATGAGTTCTGGTGCTTTGATATAAAATACCGGATGTCCGATTCACGTGTACATTCCATATCGAAAATACAGAATGTTTCGTTAACTTTGTCGCTTGATTTGTAATGATACTATTAATTATAAGTGAATATGACAAAGAAACTACTCATTGCAGGCGCAGCGCTTGCACTTATCAGCAGTTGCAACATGAAGAATCCGCTTTTGACGGAGTCCTCCGCACCGTTCGGAGCTCCGCAGTTCGACAAGATCCAGGACGAACATTACCTTCCGGCTTTCGAGGCTGGAATCGCAGAGGCTAAGGCAGAGATCGATGCCATTGTGGCAAATCCTGACGAGCCGACTTTTGAGAACACGATCGAGGCTATGGAATATGCCGGCAGGACACTCGACCAGGTGGCAGGCATCTTCTACAACCTCATGGAAGCCAATACGAACGATACGATGCAGGCCGTAGCCGAGCAGGTGTCTCCTATGCTCACCGAGTACTCGATGTATGTGTCTCTTAACAATGACCTTTTCCAGAGGGTGAAGGCAGTTTACGAGAAGAAGGACGAACTCGGTCTGGACAAGGATCAGCTCAAGCTTCTTGAAGACAATTACAAGGGCTTTGTACGCGGTGGAGCAAATCTCTCTGATGAGGATAAGGCTCTCTACAGCAAATGGTCTGAGGAACTTTCCCTCGCGACTCTTCAGTTCAGCAAGAACGTTCTTGCTGCTACAAACGCATACACTCTCCATGTGACAGACAGCGCAGAACTCGCAGGTCTTCCTGAATACGTGAAGACAATGGCTGCCGAGACTGCGAAGGAGCAGGGACTTGAGGGTTGGGCCTTCACCCTTCAGTATCCGAGCTTCAGCCCGTTCATGAAGTACAGCCAGAACAGGGAACTCCGCAAGCAGCTCTGGACAGCATATAATTCAAGGGCTATCGGAGGCGAGAACGACAACACTGAGATCGTGAAGCAGATCGTGGATCTCAGGATCAAGATCGCAAGCATCCTCGGATATGAGACATACGCTGACTATGCTCTTGAGGAGAGAATGGCAAAGAGCAGGACTACCGTGAACGAGTTCATCAAGAACCTTCTTGAACCATCGATGAAATATGCGAAGAAGGATGTGGCAGATGTTCTTGCATATGCAAGGAAGAACGGATTCGGGGACACCGGGCTCATGCCTTGGGACTTCTCATACTGGTCAGAGCGCTACCAGGAGGCGGAATATGCCCTCAATGCAGAGGAACTCAAGCCTTATTTCCAGCTTGAAAGCTGCATCGATGCGGTGTTCGGACTTGCAAACCGTCTTTACGGAATCAACTTCAAGGAACTCGACAATGTTCCGGTATATCACGAGGATGTGAAGGTGTATGAGGTTACAGAGGCAGACGGCACTCATCTTGCCCTGTTCTATGCAGACTTTTTCCCTCGCGCAAGCAAGAGAGGTGGTGCGTGGATGACGGAGTTCCGTGGTCAGAGCATCAGGGACGGCAAGGAGTACAGACCGTTCATCAGCATTGTATGCAACTTCACAAAACCTACTGCCGATGCTCCTTCGCTCATAACACATGACGAGTTCACGACATTCCTCCATGAGTTCGGCCACGCCCTTCACGGCATCTTCGCACAGGGACGCTATGGCTCGCTCACAGGTACAAGCGTGTCACGTGACTTCGTGGAGCTTCCTTCGCAGATCATGGAGAACTGGGCGTTCGAGCCTGAGTATCTGAACTCTTTTGCAAAGCATTATCAGACAGGCGAACCTATTCCTGCAGAACTCATTGCAAAGGTTGTTGCTGCAAAGAACTATCTTGCAGGATACGGCCAGGTGCGTCAGCTCCACTTCGGATATCTTGACATGGCTTGGCACACTCTCAAGGAGGTCCCAGAGATGAGCACTCTTGAGTTCGAGCAGAAGACACTTGCTCCGTACGCAGTCATGCCAGCTGTTGAAGGAACCGGATTCTCGACTTCATTCTCGCACATCTTCTCAGGCGGATACAGCGCAGGATACTATTCATACAAGTGGGCAGAGGTCCTCGAAGCAGATGCCTTCTCACTCTTCAAGGAGAAGGGAATCTTCAACACCGAGGTGTCATCTTCATTCCGTGAGAACATCCTGTCAAAGGGAGGCACAGAGGACGCTGACGTGCTTTACCGCAACTTCCGCGGTCACGATCCTCAGCCTGAGGCTCTGATGAAGAAACTCGGCCTCACGAAGTAATATTCGGGTAGGATAAAAAAACAGTCCGACTGGTTGCAGGTGACATGCCACCCCCGGCTAGGGGGTGCCTCCCAAGGGGAGGCGGGGGTCACCGGAATACCAGTCGGACTGATTTTTAATATCTGTCTCTAAGCGACTTTGGCAGTAGAGTCCTTAGGCTCCTTGAAAAGGATCATGAACAGGATTGCGACCACAAGAGCGTAGGCAGCGAAGACGTACCATGCTGCGCTCCAGTTCGGTTCTGCCGCATTGTAAACGAAGTGGTTCACTATAACCTGGGCACTGAGGGTTCCGATAGTGGCTCCGATACCGTTGGTCATGAGCATGAAGAGCCCCTGCGCGCTGTTCTGAATCTTGGAGGTGGTCCTCATGTTCACATAAAGGGAACCGGAGATGTTGAAGAAGTCGAATGCTACTCCATAGACGATCATTGAAAGGATGAGCATCCACACACCTGAACCCGGATCGCCGGCGCCGAAGAATCCGAAACGGAGCACCCATGCGAACATGGCGATGAGCATTACCTTCTTGATGCCGAAGAACTTCATTGCGATAGGAATGAGAAGGATGCCGAGGGTCTCGGAAATTTGGGAGATCGAAATCAGGGCGTTTGCATTACGCGCGCCCCAAGTCTCGGCAAAGGCAGGAACTTCCTTGAAGTGGGAGATGAACGGATTGGCAAAGCCGTTTGTGATCTGCAGGGCGACTCCAAGGAGCATCGAGAAGATGAAGAAGATCGCCATCTGCCTGTCCTTGAAAAGGCTGAATGCGTTGAGGCCCATGCGCTCTGCAAGTGTCTGGTTCTCACCAGCATCCTTGCTGCAAGGACAGTTCGGAAGAGTGAAGCAGTAAAGGAACATTGCCAGGCCGAGGATTCCGGATGTGAAGAACTGGTTGTATGAGTTCTGGAACTGCACGCCATCGATGCTCACGAAGTTCACGAAGAGCATTGCGCAGATGAATCCCACTGTACCGAACACGCGGATAGGAGGGAAGTCCTTTACCGTGTCGTATCCGTTGTCTTCAAGAATCTTATATGCAACGGAGTTCGAGAGTGCGATTGTAGGCATGTAGAAAGCTACGCTGACTGCGTAAAGACCGAAGAGAAGTGCGAATGATACTTCCGTTCCGGCTGTCATTCCGTAATATGCGGCACCGATCATTGCCGCCCCGGCAATTCCGTGGCAGAGTCCTAGGAGTTTCTGTGCAGGGATGAACTTGTCTGCTACTATACCCATCATTGTGGGCATGAAGATGGAGACGATTCCCTGCATTGCATAGAATATTCCGATCCTTGTGGCCAGTCCGACCGATGCGAGATAACTGCCCATGGATGTGAGGTACGAACCCCATACGGCCCACTGGATGACATTCATCACGATCAGTCTGAGTTTGATTGATTTATTCATGTTGTTGTGGTTTTGATTGTTTTACAGCATGTCTGGCGGCCGTAAAGAGACCGTGACATCCATATCAAAAACAAATATACAAGATTTTGACTAAAAGTTAGTATCTTTGAGGGTTAAAATGACGCGGATGAAATTTGTAAAGACACATAACGACCCGAACAGTGCTGCGCGCTGCGGTGTGATCACCACGGACCACGGCCAGATAGAGACCCCTATCTTCATGCCGGTGGGCACGGTGGGCTCTGTCAAGGGCATATATCACAGGGACCTCAAGGAAGACATAAAGGCTGAGATCATCCTCGGCAACACATATCATCTCTATCTCCGTCCCGGTCTGGATGTCCTGAAGGCTGCCGGCGGACTGCATAAGTTCGAGTCCTGGGACAGACCTATCCTTACCGACAGCGGCGGATTCCAGGTCTTCTCCCTTAGCCCGATCAGAAAACTTACCGAAGACGGATGCATATTCCGTTCGCACATAGACGGATCCAAGCACATCTTCACTCCTGAAAACAACATGGACACCCAGCGCATCATCGGAGCCGACATCGTGATGGCTCTTGATGAGTGCTGTCCGGGTGACGCTACATATGATTATGCAAAGAAATCCCTCAGACTCACACAGAAGTGGCTGGAGAGATGCGTGAAGCATTTCGACGAGACGGAACCCCTCTACGGCTACTCTCAAGCGCTCTTCCCGATAATCCAGGGCTGTGTCTATCCGGACCTAAGGCGTGAGGCGGTGGATCATGCGGCGGCTCTCGACCGTGAGGGATATGCCATAGGTGGTCTTGCAGTGGGAGAGCCTACGGAAAAGATGTACGAGATGCTGGAGGTGACATGTCCGCTTCTCCCGGAAGACAAGCCGCGCTACCTCATGGGCGTCGGCACTCCTGCAAACATACTTGAGGGCATAGCCCGCGGAGTCGATATGTTCGACTGCGTCATGCCGACAAGAAACGGCCGTAACGGAATGCTCTTCACATGGGACGGCATAATCAACATGAAGAACAGGAAATGGGCGGACGACTTCTCTCCTCTCGACCCGAAGGGTACATCTTTCGTGGACCATACATATACAAAGGCATATCTGCGCCATCTTTTTGTGGCGGGAGAAATCTTTGCGGGACAGATCGCAAGCGAGCACAACCTTGCCTTCTATCTCGACCTTGTCCGTGAAGCCCGCAAGCATATCAAGGCCGGAGACTTCAAGGCATGGAAGGACGAGACTGTCCGCAGAATAACCACAAGACTTTAACAGTAAATGGAGTTCGATCTCAGACCAAGGAAACTTGACATATATATAGTCAGGAAATTCATCAGCACCTTCTTTGTGGCGCTGCTTCTTATCATCGGCATCGTCATCATCTTCGACATCAGCGAGAAGATTGATGACTTTGTGGAGAAGGAGGCGCCGCTCAAGGCCATCATCTTTGACTATTACATCAACTTCATACCGTACTTCATGAACATGTTCAGCCCGCTGTTCGTGTTCATCACGGTAATCTTCTTCACGTCCAAGATGGCTGCCGACTCCGAGATCGTGGCGATCCTTTCGTGCGGAATCAGTTTCCATAGGATGATGGTGCCTTATATGTTCTCAGCCACGCTGATAGCCATATTGTCCCTGTGTCTCAATCTTTTCGTCATCCCGGATGCGAACAAGACGAGGCTTGGTTTTGAGGAACAGTATTTAAAGAACAGCAAGGCCAAGAGTGTGGGACGAAACGTCCACTATCAGATTGCTCCGGGGGAGTTTGTCTATGCCGAATCCTTCAGTTCCTGGAACAACACGGCCTATCGCTTCACTCTGGAGAAGATAGAGGACCATAAACTCGTGTCGAAGATATCAGCAGAGACAGCAGTCTATGATACGGCAAAGTGCAGTTGGAGACTCAAGAAGTATTTCATCAGGGAATATAACGACGACCTCACCGACAATATCCGCTCCGGACGTCAGATAGATACAGTCATTTCATTGTCCTCCAAGGATTTCTACCTAACGGAGAATACTGTCGAGACCCTTACATATAGCGAACTGAATGAACTGATCGATACCCAGAAACTAAGGGGTGATGCCAATGTGAAGTTCGCCCTGATCGAGAAGAACACCCGCTTTGCTCTTCCGTTCTCGGCATTTATCCTGACTGTCATGGGAGTTGCGCTTTCTTCAAAGAAACGAAGGGGCGGAATCGGCTGGAATATAGGTATAGGAATCGCTCTGGCCTTTACCTATATCCTTTTCTTGAGATTCAGTCAGATGTTCGTCTATACTGACACCCTTCCGCCTTCAATAGCCCTTTGGCTGCCGAACATGGTCTTCGCAGTCATTGCCGGTTTCCTTTATAGGATAGCACCGAAATAGCATTATGCCCGAATAAGATCAAGCCTCACGCCGGTCAATATCTGTGACCGATGTGAGGCTTGAACTGTATCTTGGTGGCAATGCCTTAATCTACATATACGATCCAGCCGAATGAATCCTCGATTTCGCCCTTCTGGAGGCCTGTGATATAGTTGTATAGCTTGAGTGACTTAGGACCGCACTTGCCGTCACCGTAAATATAGAGGGTCTCTTCGTCAGACTCAAGGAACGGCTTGTCCACCAGCTTGTGTACCGGTGTGATTACCACAGCTGTACCACATTCTCCTACTTCGTCAAACGTGCTGAGCTCTTCCACTGGAACAGGCCTTCTTTCAACCTCCATTCCAAGGTGCGCGGCAACAGTCTCAAGCGACATGTTGGTGATCGAAGGAAGGATGGAGTCGGACTTAGGGGTGATGTATGTGTTGCCCTTGATCGCAAAGAAGTTGGATGAGTTGAACTCGTCGATATGAGTCTTTGTTGCAGGATCGAGATACAGGACAGCCTTGTATCCCTGCTCGTGTGCCACATTAAGGGAGTAGAGTGAGCATGCATAGTTGCCGCCGACCTTGAATGAACCGGAACCGTTAGGAGCGGCTCTGTCATAGTTTCTTGCGATTACGACATCGACAGCATCAAGCGCTCCGCCAACATATGCACCTACCGGTGAGCACAGAAGCATGAATGTGCTTTCCTTTGAAGACTGCACTCCAAGTTGAGGATTGGTTCCGATGAGTGTAGGACGAAGGTAAAGGGATGCTCCTGTCGCCTCATATGGAGGGAGGAAATCGATGTTCTCCATTACAGCCCTCTTGCACATGTCCACGAACATCTCCACAGAAGGAGCCTCGATTCCGAGGAACTTCGCAGACCTCTGGAGACGCTTCGCATTCTCCTCTGGTCTGAACATCCTGATCCTGCCGTCCTTTCCCCTGAAGGCCTTGAGACCTTCAAAGCACTCGATTGCATAGTGGAAGGCACCGCAGTATGTGCTGACCTTGATGTAATCGTCCGTGTGACTTTCTACAGGTGACCATTCGCCGTTGCGGAATGTCGTGATGAGGATTGTGTTCGTCTTTGTGTAGGAAAATGTAAGTTTGCTCCAGTCGATGCTAGCCATGATGTTATCAGATTAGTATTTCAAAAAGTTGGTTGTTCTCATTGATGTATTCATATGCGAATCCGTTCTCGTCCATCCTGCGAAGGAACGGCTCGAAGTCTTCTCTGGAAGCAAGTTCGATGCCGATGAGTGCCGGACCGAAGTTCTTGTTCGTCTTCTTGATGTACTGGATGTGCACCAGGTCGGCAGACGTGCCGATCACATTCTGGATGAATGAGAGGATGGCGCCGGATTTCTGCGGGAAGTTCACGATGAAGTAGTGCTTGAGTCCTTCGTAGAGAAGTGACTTTTCGCGGATCTCCTCCATACGGGTGATGTCGTTGTTGCTGCCGCTGACGATGCAGGCAACCCTCTTGCCCTTTATCCGGTCTTTATAGAATTTGAGAGCGGCGACGGCAAGTGCACCGGCTGGCTCCACCACGATCGCACTCTTATTGTACATATGGATGATCGTCGTGCAGACTGCGCCCTCTGGAACCACTATGATGTCGTCGAGAACCTGCTTGCAGACTTCATAAGTCAGTGCACCGGCCTTCTTTACGGCGGCTCCGTCCACAAACTTGTCGATTTCATCCAGTTCGACGACTTCTCCGTGCTCGATGGCTGTCTTCATGCAAGGCGCACCGCCCGGCTCCACGCCGATGATCTTTGTTGAAGGTGACATCTGCCTGATGTAGGCTCCGAGTCCTGATGCCAGTCCGCCTCCTCCGATAGGAACGAAGATATAGTCGAGAGGCTCATATGACTGCTGCATGATCTCCAGACCGATTGTTCCCTGACCTTCCATGACCTTAGGATCGTCGAACGGCGGGATGAAGGTCTTGTCATTTGCCTTTGCATATTCGATTGCGGCAGCATTGGCTGCATCAAAAGTGTCTCCGGTAAGGACGATCTCTATGTACTCCTTTCCGAACATCCTGACCTGTTCGATCTTCTGCTTTGGAGTGGTCACCGGCATGAATATCGATCCCATGATCTTGAGTTTGCTGCATGAGAAGGCAACGCCCTGGGCATGGTTTCCTGCACTGGCGCACACGATGCCGTTCTTCATGTTTTCAGGGGAAATCGAGCGTATCTTGTTATATGCGCCACGTATCTTGTATGATCTTACCATCTGAAGGTCTTCTCTTTTCAGATAGACTTCAGCATCATATATATCCGAAAGGTTCGGGTTCTTCTGGAACGGTGTAGGGGTGAGGATCTCCTCAAGCACGCCGGAAGCCTTTTCTATGGCTTCAACAGTAGGGAAGTACTTTGTGTGTTCCATTGATGTGAACGATTTAAACGTATTCTATATACAAAAGTCAAAAATATAACTAAAATCGCGGAATTCCTAATAAATTTTCTTCTTTACTGAGGTTTTAGTCCAATATTATCAGAGCAATCGACCTGTGGCTGAACTCCAGACGGACATTGTCCTGCACTGCCTTGTTGAGTGTCGCTTTCCACCAGTTGTCGAAAATGACGTCGTCTGTGGGATATTCCAGGCCGACCGACTTTATCTGCAGATGGTTGTCTGGAGAGAATATGGAAACGCTGCGTCCTGTTCCGCAGTCGAACTCGATAGTATCGTTCGCTGCAAACGCCGTTCCCTCGTCAGTTACAGCCTCTATGGCAATGTCTCCCAGATCGAACATGCGCGTATATTCCATAAGGAGGGACAGATTGCCTATCGTGTGGTCGGCCCTGCCTCCTGTGGATCCCATTATATATATATGGTCAATTCCCGGAATGTTCCTGACGGCCCATCTGACCGCCTTGGTCTGGTCGTTGTGCTCCTGCTCGGATTCCTTTATTATTATGTCTGAATATTTCTTCTGCCAGGACTGAGGAAGGGTGTCCATGTCTCCGACCACGAGGTCAGGAAGCCTCTCCCCGCCGAAGATGGCCTTGCTGTTTTTCAGGAACTTTCTGAGTGCTCCGTCGCAGCATATGATGAAATCTGCCGTGCGGATAAGGTAGCGCGGATACTCTGTCTTCGGGAACTGTCCGTCGCAGATTATGACCACCGTCTTATGCATGGTGTCCGGTTATCTTGGAAGATGTGCCCTGGGTTGTGGAATATGTCTGAGGCTCGCGGAATCCTATGAGGAAGTCCTTTACGCTCATCCTCTTCTTGCCGGAGATCTGGAGTTCCGTCACTGAAACCGCTCCGTCGGATGTCGCGAATGCAAGGAAGTTCTTTCCGTCGGAAAGCACGGTGCCAGGGGCAGCCGACTCGAAGCCGCATGAGGCAAGCATCTGCCTGTATTCGTCACCGGTCACCTTGACTCCCTTGTATATCTTCATCTGCAGAACCTTGTCGTCCTTGACAAGTTCTGTGAAGGCTGCCGGATATGGACTGAGACCTCTGATGAGGTTGTAGGCATATTTCGTCCTGACGTTCCAGTCGATGTGGCAGAGTTCGCGTGTGAGTTTCGGAGCCGGGCGGAGAATCTCGGATCCCTGGATGAAACTGCCCTGGATGCGCATGTCCACATTGTTCTCGATGATGGCCTCGACAGTCTGCACGACAAGTTCAGAACCTATGTCCATGAGTTTGTCGTGAACCTCTCCTACAGTCTCGTCATCGCCGATGAGGCACTGCTCTCTGAACATGATCTTTCCGGTGTCCATGCCGTCATCGATCATGAACGTGGTCACTCCTGTGGCCTTGTCGCCGTTGATCACAGCCCAGTTTATAGGGGCTGCTCCACGATACTGAGGAAGGAGAGCGGCGTGCAGGTTGAATGTTCCCAGACGAGGGATCTCCCATACCACCTTAGGGAGCATCCTGAATGCCACCACGACGAAAAGGTCTGCCTTCCATGCCTTGAGAGCCTCGATGAATTCGGGATCCTTGAGTGAAACCGGCTGCAGCACAGGTATGTTGTGCTCTACAGCATACTTCTTGACGGCGCTTTCGTTGATCTTCAGACCGCGTCCGCTGGCCTTGTCCGCAACGGTGACCACGCCTGCTATTTCATAGCCCTGTCTGATGAGAGCGTCCAGAGGTGCCACAGCAAACTCCGGTGTTCCCATATAGACGATCCTTGTCTTCTTGAATCTTTCCATAATCATTGCCTTGATCTTTCTGAATCCGCTCTTGATGGCATCGAGACTGAAGATTGACGAGTCATGAATCGCCATCCAGGTCAGGTAGAGTCCGGTCGGGAGCAGCACGTAACTTGAGAAGAACACTCCGTGGAATGCCCCCACTGCACCGTCCTTGGCCAGTTTGGTTCCTGAAATGTCGATGACCCAGTAGGCCACGAAGAACAGGACCGATATGATGGCCGATGCTCCGAGTCCTCCCTTTCGGATGATCGCTCCAAGCGGAGCTCCGATAAAGAAGAATATGAAGCATGCTATGGAAAGTGCGAACTTCTTGAGAATCTCGATATCTATAAGTCTGAGAGTGAATGTGTTGTAGTATCTCTCTCGTGAATATGACATGAGCGAACTCTGTAATTCCTCTGCGTTTTTCTTCGCCTTCTCGACAGCCTCGATCTCGTCCTGAATGCTCTTCCATCTGCCGAGGTTTTCCGGCATGAATGGAGTCGTCCTCACCTTCTTCGACGCCGTGTCGAGCTGTGAGTTGTATCTCAGCGTCCTTGACTTCTGGAGGGACTCGATGTTCTTGAGCTTTCCTTTGTTGTTGAGGTTTCCGATGGAGTCCTGACTTTCGTAGAGCTGAGCCAGATTCATTGACTTCACCTGGTCGTTGAACCTGCTGGAGTCCGATTTCTGGAACGCGTAGTTCTTCAGCGGGATGATCATCTCCTGTTTGTGGAAGTCGATCTTCTGCAGTTGAAGGGTGGTGTCGCGGTACTTCTTTGTGTTGGTCTCTTCGTAGTTCGTGCCGTCAAACAGAGTGAATGTCAGATAATTCTTGTCCTTTGACATTCTCAGAATCGCGGAGTCTGCGATCGTGAGGCTGGTGTTTCCCGTCTTCTTTGTGTGGTTGTACACCATCACGCCATGCATCACTCCCGTCTCGTCGTTGCGGTCGTCCACACGGAGAATATATCCCTCGATGCCGTTATAGAACGTGCCTGTCGGAATCTTTATCTCCTCCTTGGTTCTTCCGATGTCCTCCCTAAGCTGGTAGATGTTGTTGTATGCCACAGGAAGAAGGTCGTTGGACACGAAGAATGCTCCGACACTGATTACACCGCAGGCTATGGCCAGCGGAACCATAACCCTCTGGAGGGAGATTCCCGCCGCCTTGATGGCCAGAAGTTCGTTGTTCTCTCCAAGGGTTCCGAGCGTCATCATCGAAGCCAGAAGGGTTGCAAGCGGAAGGGAAAGCGGCAGCAGTGTTGCACCTCCCCATCCGAGGAATTCAAGGATCACCTTGAAACTCAGACCCTTGCCGACAAGTTCGTCGATGTAGAGCCAAAGGAACTGCATCATGAGGATGAACACGACGACCAAAAGGATCGCGAAGAACGGTCCTATGAATGATTTCAATATGAATCTGTCCAGTCGTTTCATCCTGTTCTTTTATTGAGCAGCGTGTTATTTCGTTGCAGCCTCAATCATCTTGGCAAGCGCGTCCTTGAGACCTTCGATGTTCTTTCCGCCTGCTGTTGCAAGGCCAGGCTGTCCACCGCCGCCTCCCATGATGAATTTGGCAGCCTCACGCACATCTGCACCTGCATTGTGGCCTGCCTTCACGAGGTCGTCAGAATACATGAGAAGTAGCTGTGGCTTGCCTGCAGCCTCGAATGCTGCTGCAATCACAAGGTTCTGAGCCTCCTTCTGAAGCATGAACGCCGCATTCTTGAGCATGACAGGATCCATCGAGTGGTCGATGGTCACGACATTGACTCCCTTGACCTCCTTTGCGAGTTTCTTGAGGCTGCTCTTGAGGGTGAGGGTCTTCTCCTTCACGATTTCTTCCATCTGCTTCCTGTATGTCTCGTTCTCATCAACCATCTTCTTGATGGCTGCAGCGAGATCCGGTGAGTTGTTGAAGAAGGCCTTGGCGATACGCAGCGAGGTTTCCATGCTGTCCACTATCATCTCGGCATATACTCCTGTCGTTGCCTCGATTCGGCGTACTCCGGCTGCAATTGCAGATTCAGAGGTGATCTTGAAGAATCCGATCTGTCCTGTGGCTGCTGCATGTGTCCCTCCGCAGAGCTCGCATGAGTTTCCGAATCTGATTACGCGGACAGTGTCGCCATACTTCTCGCCGAAGAGAGCCATGGCACCCATCTTCTGCGCTTCTTCCATGGTTGCGTTGCGGTTCTCGTCAAGCGGATAGTTGGCTCTGATGAGTGCATTGACGCGATTCTCCACAAGGTCGATCTGCTCTTCGGTGAGCTTTTCGAAATGTGAGAAGTCGAAACGGAAATATTTGTCACATACATACGAACCCTTCTGCTCGACATGAGTGCCGAGAATCTCGCGGAGAGCCTGATGCAGAAGGTGTGTCGCCGAGTGGTTGTTCTCGATCTGGAGTCTTCTCTCCTTATCGACATGAAGGCTGAAACTCTCCGAGCAGTCTGCCGGGATACGCTCAGCCACGTGGATGGTGAGGTTGTTCTCCTTGATGGTGTTGACGATCTGGATCTTCTCTCCGCTTTCAGAAAGGATGTATCCGGTGTCGCCCACCTGTCCTCCCATCTCTGCGTAGAACGGAGTGCGCTCGAACACGAGCTGGTACATTGTCTTGTTCTTAGCCTTCACCGTGCGGTGACGGGTCAGCTGCACGCCTTCAAGTTCGGTAGCATCGTAGCCGCAGAACTCGATGCTGCCGCAGTGAGCGAATTCCACCCAGTCGCCTGACTCGATGGCTGTGGCGTTACGTGCCCTGTCCTTCTGTTTCTGGAGCTCCACCTGGAAGCCCTCAAGGTCGATCCTGTATCCCTTCTCTGAAGCGATGAGTTCCGAAAGGTCGATAGGGAAGCCGAATGTGTCATAAAGTACGAATGCGTCCTCTCCGCTGATGACCTTGGTCTCGGCAAACTTTGCCATGATGCTGTCCATCAGGCGGATACCTCTGTCCAGAGTGCGGAGGAAAGCCATCTCCTCCTCCTTGATCACGCGCTCGATGAGGGTCTGCTGCTTGACGATCTCAGGATAGAACTCTCCCATGTCGTCCACGAGCTGCTGCACCAGACGACAGAGGAACGGCTCGTTGAATCCGAGGAATGTGTAGCCGTAGCGTACAGCACGGCGGAGGATTCGGCGGATCACATATCCTGCCTTCACGTTTGAAGGAAGCTGGCCGTCAGCGATGGAGAAGCTGATCGCACGGATGTGGTCGGCGATCACGCGCATCGCGATGTCCTCCTGCTCGTTCACGCCGTACTTATGACCTGATAGTTCCTCGATCTTTGCGATCATTCCGGTGAACACGTCGGTGTCGTAGTTCGATTTCTTGCCCTGGAGAGCCATGCACAGACGCTCGAATCCCATTCCGGTGTCCACGTTCTTGTTAGGGAGAAGTTCCAGTTCGCCGCTTGCCTTGCGGTTGTACTGCATGAACACGTTGTTCCAGATCTCGATTACGAGCGGGTGGTCCTTGTTCACGAGGGATGCACCTGAAACGGCAGCCCTCTCCTCGTCGTCACGAAGGTCGATATGGATTTCCGAGCAAGGTCCGCAAGGGCCTGTGTCACCCATTTCCCAGAAATTGTCCTTCTTGTTTCCGAGCAGGATGCGATCTTCCGGAAGGTGTCTCTTCCATGCCTCCATCGCCTCAGTGTCAAGCTTGGTGCCGTCAGCCTCCGAGCCTTCAAACACTGTTGCATAGAGCCTGTCCTTGTCAAGCTTGTAAACCTCTGTGAGGAGTTCCCATGCCCAGTCGATAGCCTCGTTCTTGAAATAGTCTCCGAAACTCCAGTTTCCGAGCATCTCGAACATGGTGTGGTGATATGTGTCGCGTCCCACTTCCTCAAGGTCGTTGTGCTTTCCGCTCACTCTGAGGCACTTCTGGCTGTCTGCAACCCTTTTCCATTTTGCCGGGCTGTTGCCGAGGAACCAGTCCTTGAACTGGTTCATACCTGCGTTGGTAAACATGAGCGTAGGGTCGTTCTTCACGACCATAGGTGCCGACGGTACGATCTGGTGACCCTTCGAAGCGAAGAAGTCGAGGAATGCTTTTCTGATTTCCTTTGATGTCATATGTTTGTCTCTTTTATATTTTCAGCCTGTATTTTCACGGGGACGAGGCCCTATGAATGAAATAACCTACAAAAATACAACATTTTCCGGAAATAAAAAGGCCGCATGCAAATAGAGTGAGTCTATGTTTCATTCATCGCTCTGACAGATAGTGACTTGCCTTTATAGACCTGCGGCGGGTGGAGCAGGTCTGCGGACGGAGGGAGAGGATGATTGCCTTGTTTTTTGCTTATATAATAAAATTTATTATTTTTGCGCGGATATGGCAACCAGAAAGAAATACGTCTTCAACCCCAAGACCCTCTCCTACGAAGTGAAGAGGCGGTCGAAGAGGTCCCGTGCCCTCAGGACTATGGCGATGTTCACCATGAGCCTGGGCGTGGCTGTGCTGTATTTCTGGCTTTATACCGGTGTCTTCGGGCTTGAACCCCCGAAGACCATCCTTCTCAAGAAGTCGAATGCCCAGTGGCGTTCCAAGGTGGAGGTGCTGAACAGGCAGCTTGACGGATATGACAGGGCTCTGACCTCGCTTCAGATGCGCGACGACGATATATACAGGGCCATATTCGGTATGTATGAGATTCCGTCTGAGGTTCGTAATGCGGGATTCGGAGGAGTGAACAGATATTCCCACTATGATGCTCTCGGACATGCCACTCCGTTGAAGGCCACTGCGATGAGGCTTGATGTCCTGACCAAGAAGACCTATGTCCAGAGCAGGTCGTTCGATGAAGTTGCCCAACTTTCAAAGCGTGCCGGAGACATGGCTTCATGCATTCCTGCCATACCTCCGGTAGTTCCGGACCGCAGCATATACCGTCTTTCCAGCAGTTTCGGATTCAGAAGCGATCCGTTCACAGGACGCTCCAAGATGCATACGGGAGTGGATTTCGCGCTCAAGCCGGGCAATCCGATCTATGCTACAGGAGACGGTGTGGTGGAAAAGGTCAAGTTCGAGTTCTTTGGCTATGGAAATCAGGTGCTTATCGATCATGGTTTCGGTTACAAGACAAGATATGCCCACATGAAGTCCATAAACGTGGTCGAGGGAATGAAGGTCAAGAGGGGAGAGTGCATCGGAGAAAGCGGAAATTCCGGCCGTTCGTCAGGCCCGCATCTGCACTATGAGGTGCTCTACAGGGACAAGCATATAAATCCTGCCAACTATTTCGACCTGACCATAACTCCGGAGGAGTATGCAACCATGGTTCATAATACGGAAGAGGCCTCAGACAAGATCACCGTGCATCCGTCCCATAGGAAAAAACTGAACAGACGCTAATGAACAGCCAGTATATAGTTGACAAGGACTTCAAGTTCAAGAAGGAAAAGGCATCAGTGTGGACTGTGATACGCAGGATACTGATGTTTTTTGTAGCGACCATATCCCTTGCCATAGTCTATTACATCCTTTTCGCACTCGTGTTCAGCACAGAGGAGGAGCGCATGCTGAAGCATGAAAACAGACTCTATGAACAGGAATATCCTGAGATGGCGCGCAAGGAGGCTCTGCTTGCTGATGTCGTGGAAGGACTGAAAGTCAAGGATGACAGGATCTACGAGGAGATATTCAACACGTCTGCTCCGAATATGGACCAGTTCTCGTCGTTGGAGTTCCTCATGTCTCTGGATTCGATTCCTGACACGGATATAGTCTCCCACTCGGCAGGCAGGCTTGATAAACTGGAATCAAGTGCAGGCCGGGTCGAGGAGAATTTCAAGAAGGTCGTTGAAGCAATCTCGGCGTCTGACTTTGTGATGCCGCCGATGTCCAATCCCTTGAAGGACTTTACCTTCGCTCAGACAGGTGCCTCGATAGGAGACAAGATAAACCCGTTCTACAAGGTGCCGATGAGGCACAATGGTCTTGACCTTATAACTCCGGCAGGCGATCCGGTCTATGCCGTAGCGGACGGAACGGTCAAGGAAATCATCATGTCGCGCAAGGGACTTGGAAACGTGGTGGTGATAGACCACGGAAACGGATATGTGACAAGATACGC
>CAZMNZ010000031.1:0-18802 GCA_964567765.1 uncultured Muribaculaceae bacterium | reverse complement strand
GAGGTACCCATAGATACGGAACTGGTGAAGGAGAGCAAGAAGAACCGCAATGCGGCAGTGGATGTGTTTCTGGGACTCATGCTGTTCCTTTTCCCTGGTTTCTTTGCAGGCCTGCTTGTGTATCTGATTGCCTTCGCTCTTCTGGGCTTCGGTATCTTCCAACTGGTCACCCTTGCCAGTGCGAACCGTGTGATGAAGGTGGGCGCTATGGCCTTCATACTTCCGGTGGTCGTGCTTTTCTGCGGTATGTTCCTTCTTGTGAATCCTTCGTTCATAGGAGAAGCGATAGGAATAGTCGCGGGAGCAGCCCTGATTGTCTATGGAGTGTCTGAACTTCTTTCTTCGTGGAAGATGAAGAAGGCTATCGATGAATATGAGATCAAATATCCTGATCGGACGCAGACCAAGCCGGAAGAGGAACCTGTTCAGGATGTGAAGGATGTGGACTACGAAAAGGTTGACGAGCAGTAGATGATTCCTCAGGAGACAGTAAACAGGATATTGGACACCGCCCAGATTGTGGATGTGGTGAGTGACTTCGTGACTTTGAAGAAACGCGGAGCCAACCATATCGCGTGCTGTCCGTTCCATAACGAGAAGACTCCGTCGTTCTCAGTCTCCGCTTCAAAAGGAATATACAAGTGCTTCGGCTGCGGAAAGTCAGGCACGGCAGTGGGCTTCGTGATGGAGCATGAGAACATGTCATATACCGAGGCCCTGAAATATCTTGCGAAGAAATATAACATCGAGGTCGTCGAGAAGGAGGAAACTGCCGAGGAAATCGCTAAGAGGCAGCGCAGCGAAAGTTTGTATCTTGTGTCTGAATATGCGGGGAAATTCTTTCAGGAGAGCATGCAGACTCCTGACGGACAGGCGATTGCATATCAGTATTTCAAGAGCCGTGGTCTGGAGGACGAGACAATAAGGAAATACGGTCTCGGCTGGTCTCCTGTCACCCGCAAGGCTCTGTCTGAGGCGGCTCGTGCAGCCGGATACAAGGAGGAATTCCTTATCGAGACAGGTCTCAGCATCAAATATGACGACGGACATCTTGTGGACCGTTTCCATGACAGGGTGATGTTCCCGATCCATTCCGTGAGCGGTCGCATCATAGCCTTCGGCGGCCGTACCCTCAGGACGGATAAGTCGGTAGCCAAATATGTCAATTCTCCAGAAACTGAGATATATGTAAAGAGCCGTTCCCTGTACGGAATATATTTCGCCAAGAACGAGATAGCCCGTCAGGACAAGTGTATCCTGGTCGAGGGATATCTTGACGTGCTTTCGATGCATCAACTCGGAATCACCAACGTGGTGGCTTCCAGCGGAACCTCGCTCACTGTCGAGCAGATACGTCTGATCCGCAAGTTCACCAGCAACGTGACCATCATATATGACGGTGACGGAGCCGGAATCAAGGCCGCCCTCAGGGGAATCGGCCTCGTGCTGAAGGAAGGGCTCAATGTGAAGATCGTGCTTCTTCCGGACGGAATGGACCCGGATGATTTCGCGCGCAGACACACTCTGGAGCAGGTGCAGGACTATATATTTCAGAACGAGCAGGATTTCATAGGCTTCAAGACCGACCTCCTCCTCGGAGAGACAGGTGGGGATCCTTTGAAGAAGGCCAACCTTATAAACGACGTTGCGGACACGATCGCTCTTATTCCGGATGCTGTGATCCGTGCCGTGTATGTGAAGAGTTGTGCTGACAAGTTCGAGATTGACGAGCAGATACTTACAGACAGGGTGACCCGTTCACGGAACGAGATGATCCTGACGGACAAGAAGCAGGCGGAAAGGGAAGCGGCGAGGGCAAGGCAGGGTGGAGTTCCTGGATATTCGAGGAGAGAGCCTGCACCGCAGGGTGCTTCGGATGTGGTCCCTCCGGGATATCCCGACGATGGATATATGCCTCCGATGCAGGATGACTACATCCCTGGACCGGATGAGGACTATATGCCCGTGAATCAGGAAGAAGCGGATTATGCACATTCTGCCGGATCTCCGATTCAGCAAAGTGGCATACTTGTCAATGACCCCTATCTGGAGCCATGTGAACGGGATCTTCTGAAGTTCATTCTGGAGGACGGATGTACGCCTCTGGAGTTCGACAGGGATTCTAGGTTCTATATGGAAGGTGAGGTGCTGAATGTGGCGGAATTCATAGACGGAATCCTGGCGGAAGATGAGGTCGGCTTTGAGAACCTGTCATACAGAAAGGTGTATGATGAGTATTTCGTGATGTATGACGAAGGACTGAGTCAGGAGCAGATTCAGACACGTCTTCTGAACAGCATGGATGAGCAGGTGGCGGCAGTTGCGAGAGAGTTGCTCATAGAGAAATATCAGATAACTGTAAAGAATTATGAACAGTCTCTTACGGCAACAGCCACAAGGCTTGTTCAGTTCGTGCCGAAGACCCTGATGACCTACCAGTGCAAGAGGGTTGAGCAGCATCTGAAGAAACTGACGGCAGAACTCTCGTCGGCGACGGATGAAGCGGCCCAGATGGACCTCCTGATGAAGATTTCGGAATACAGCAAGGCCCGCACCCGCCTGAACAACGAATTGGGAAGGGTATAGCCCCACGGTTGTCATCCTGAGCGAAGCGAAGGATCTTTATAAAGAAGAATTATTTTAAAAATGAAACAACATATGACCAAGAAATTCAACAGAACGCTTGTGACCTGCGCGCTTCCATACGCGAACGGTCCTGTGCACATAGGGCACCTGGCCGGTGTATATGTGCCTGCAGATATCTATGTGAGGTACTTGAGAATGAGGGGAGAGGATGTCCTCTATGTCTGCGGATCAGATGAGCACGGTGTGCCTATCACCATCAAGGCTCAGAAGGAGGACTGCACCCCGCAGGATATCGTGGACAGGTATCACAGGATAATCAAGGATTCGTTCACAGGGCTCGGAATCAATTTCGACATATATTCACGCACATCCTCCAAGACCCATCATAAGAATGCTTCCGACTTCTTCAAGAAACTTTATGAAGAGGGCAAGTTCATCGAGAAGGTGAGTGAACAGTACTATGATGAGGAGACAAAGACCTTCCTCGCAGACCGTTACATCACAGGAACCTGTCCGCGTTGCGGCGCCGAGGGTGCCTATGGTGACCAGTGCGAGAAATGTGGCGCGACACTCAGCCCTGACGAACTCATCAATCCTAAGTCGGCTCTCAGCGGTGGCGAACTCGTGAAGAAGGAGACAAAGCATTGGTATCTGCCTCTGGATCAGTACGAAGGCTGGCTGTCGGAGTGGATTCTTGACGGACACAAGGAGTGGAGAAGCAATGTATATGGCCAGTGCAAGAGTTGGATTGACGGCGGTCTTCAGCCTCGTGCCGTGAGCCGTGACCTTAACTGGGGCGTTCCGGTGCCGGTCGAGGGTGCTGACGGAAAGGTGCTCTACGTGTGGTTCGATGCCCCTATCGGATATATCTCAAACACTCAGGAACTCCTTCCGCAGAGTTGGGAGAAGTGGTGGAAGAGCGAGGATACAAAACTCGTTCACTTCATCGGAAAGGACAATATCGTGTTCCACTGCATCGTATTCCCGTCAATGCTCAAGGCAGACGGAAGTTATATCCTTCCAGACAATGTGCCGGCTAACGAGTTCCTTAATCTCGAAGGAGACAAGATATCCACTTCACGTGGCTGGGCTGTGTGGCTCCATGAATATCTTGAGCAGTTCCCTGGCCAGGAGGACGTGCTCCGTTATGTGCTGACTGCCAATGCTCCTGAAACAAAGGACAACGACTTTTCATGGAAGGACTTCCAGTCACGCAACAACAGTGAATTAGTGGCTATCCTCGGCAACTTCGTGAACCGTGCCGTGGTGCTCACACATAAGTATTTCGAGGGACGTGTCCCAGCAGACCTCAAGCCTGAGGCAATCGACGCTGAGACTCTTGCTCAGATCCAGCCTCTCAAGGAAGAGATGCAGCGCTATCTCGACGGATACAAGTTCCGCGAGGCTCTTAAGGAAGCCATGAACATCGCACGTCTTGGAAACAAGTATCTCACAGACACTGAGCCTTGGAAGGTGGCGAAGACCGATATGGACAGAACCGCTTCCATCCTGAACGTTTCCCTCCAGATCTGCGCTTCACTTGCAATCGCATTCGAGCCTTTCCTTCCGTTCTCGTCTGAGAAGCTCCGTGGCATCCTTAACGTCGGAGTCGCAGCAGGAACCGACCACCGTGCAGGTGAAGAAGGTGCAGTTAGCGAGAATATATATAAGGCTGAAGAAGGTGCAGCCCTTCACACCGGTGCCTCTTTCAACGGTGTCGTCCTCTCATGGGATGACCTCGGTAAGGCGTCCCTCCTTCCTGCCGGCCATCAACTCAACCAGCCGACCCTCCTTTTCGCAAAGATAGAGGATGAGGTGGTGGATGCTCAGATCGCCCGTCTTGAGGCTATCCGTGCAGAACGTGAGGCTGCGGCCAAGGCTGCAGAGGCCGCTGTCGTTACTCCTCAGAAGGAAGAGTGCACATTCGACGATTTCGAAAAGATGGATATCCGCACCGCTACCGTTCTAGAGGCAGAGCGTGTCCCTAAGACAGACAAGCTTCTCAAGCTGACCATCGACACAGGAATCGACAAACGTGTCATAGTATCAGGTATCGCCGAGCAGTATTCTCCTGAGGAGATGGTAGGCAAGCAGATATGCATCCTGGCCAACCTTGCTCCACGCAAGATCCGTGGCATCGAGTCCAAGGGAATGATCCTCATGGCTCGCCAGAACGACGGCAAGATGCGTTTCGTCACTCCTGCCGAGACCCTCTGCAACGGCGCGGAAATAGGATAATGAAATAGTGATATTCAAGCAAAATGAATAAGGATTCTTTTATAAAACTTCTGCGTGAGGAGGTTGAAAGGTATAGTGACATCATCAGTTGTGATGATGGCACTTGGACCGTCAAGGGTTTTATAGACATATATAGACGAATTTATACTATTTCGGCAGACACAAAGGTCATTTCTAAGATTATAGAATTGTATATATTCCCGAAATTATTGGATTTTGCCCGTCGTAACAATATGGAGATAATACTTACTGATGAGCAGAATTTTTATCCGGATATTACCTTTAAGGATACCGAAGGGCATCTCTATGCCGTTGACTTGAAAAGCAGTTATCGTAAAGACGATAACCATATAAATGGAATGACTTTAGGTGCCTTCACCGGTTATTTCAGAGATAGAGACAGTACAAAGAATATTACGAAACCATTTACTTATAACAGTTATTCTGCTCATATTGTTTTAGGGGTTATTTATAGTCCGGTAAAGAAGGTTGATGAATGTAGCAGCTATGATTTGCATGAGTTGGATGACATTACATCTGTAGTAAAGGATTTTCAGTTCTTTGTTCAGGAAAAATGGCGTCTTGCGACTGATCGTCCGGGGAGCGGCAATACCAAGAATATAGGATCTGTAAGTAAAATATCTGATTTGTTGGAGGGTAATGGCGTTTTTGCAACTTTGGGAGAGGATGTTTTTGATGATTATTGGAGATACTATCTTACAAAGGATATGGCGAAAGCAGCGGAATTGGAGAGCCCGTATTATACCAATATAGAAGAGTATAAATCGTTTAGGAACATTGACTGATGGCTGAAACTATGACTTTGTTTGAGGATGTGCAGACGGTACCTGTCTTTCCTTCTACCCGATATCAAGGCAGCAAGTACAAATATGTAGATTGGATATGGAATAATTTGAAGAATCTGCAGTTTGAAACCGCTTTGGATGCTTTTGGAGGTACGGGTACGGTTGCTTATCGTCTGAAGAAAGAAGGAAAGAAAGTGGATTATAATGACATTCTTCCCTTTAACGCAGTTATAGGTAAGGCTTTGATTGAAAACGATTCCGTATTTCTTGATGAATGTGATGTGAATGAGATTCTGAAGGAAATGGATTATGATGAATTTCCTCATTTTGTCGAGAATACATTCAAGGACATCTATTATACAGATGAGGAAAACAGATGGATTGACAGGGTCTCTTTCAAGATTCGGAACATTGAGGATGAATACAAACGGGCGATGGCATATTTTGCTTTGTTTCAGGCTTGTATAATAAAACGTCCGTATAATCTGTTTCATCGCAAGAATCTATATGTGAGGGTTTCGGATGTCAAGAGGAATTTCGGTAATAAGACGACATGGGATACACCGTTCGAAGTCCATTTCCGACGATTTGTTGATGAAGCCAATAATGCGGTGTTTGAGAGTTCTTCGAAGTGTCTGTCAATGAATTCTGATGCATTGACTCTTAAAAGCGGATACGATCTGATATATATTGATACGCCGTATCTTAATGAAGCAGGTGTGGGTGTGGATTATGCTGATTTCTATCATTTTTTGAACGGACTGTTGAATTATGAGAATTGGGCTGATATGATAGATTACAGCAGCAAGAATTTGAGACTGAAGAAGAGTCCGAATGTCTGGAATGATGCCGGTAAAATTGAAATTGCATTTGATGAGTTGTTCAGACATTATTCAGAAAGTATTCTCGCGATTTCGTATAGGTCCAATGGATTCCCATCTATTGAAACATTGGTGGAGAAGTTGGAGTGTCTTGGGAAACGTGTCACTGTGCATCGGTCATCAGAGATGAAATATGTGTTGAGCAATAAAATAACATCGGAAGTGTTGGTCATAGCGGAATAAAACAATGATAAAGACAGAATACTATAAGGATCTCACGAAGATGAACACCTTCGGAATGAAGGTGAAGACCCGCTGTTTCATGGAATATGATTCGGTGGCTGACCTTGTGGATATAGAGTTCTCCGAACTTGCCTGCCCGGTTCTGCATATCGGTGGAGGAAGCAATCTCCTTTTTACTGATGACTTCAAGGGTACTGTCCTGCACTCGAAGATAAACTTCATTGAAATTCTAGAAGAGGGCCATTCTTTCTCCCCGGTCCTTGTCTCAGTAGGCGCCGGCGTAGTCTTCGATGACTTCTGCGACTGGGCAGCAAAAGAAGGCCTCTGGGGAGTCGAGAACCTGTCATATATCCCCGGCGAAGTCGGTGCGTCAGCCGTTCAGAACATCGGTGCATACGGCGTTGAGGTCAAGGATGTAATTCGCACCGTGTACTGCTACGATACTCTTGAAGAGGAATTTGTGAATTTCTCTGTCGAGGAATGCGGCTACGGCTATCGTGATTCCATTTTCAAGAATCCTGAGGTCAAGGGCAGATATATTGTCACCCATGTGGTGTTTGCATTGAGTCGTGATGCGCAACCGAAACTTGACTATGGACATCTGAAGGAAGCGGTATGTTGCCATTCCGAGCGAAGCGGCAGTTCAAACGAAAATGCTTTGACTCCGGCGCTCATCAGAAAAGTGATAATCAAGATAAGGAAGGAGAAACTTCCGGAGCCGTCAGTAGTAGGAAGTGCCGGCAGTTTCTTCAAGAATCCTGTCATCACCATGGAGCACTTCCGGAAGATCGAGACTGCGGCCAAGTCAGAATACGGAGCAGATTACAAAGTTCCTCATTACATAGTCGAACCCACTCCTTCCCGTAATCCTGACGCCTCCTCCTGCCATCCTGAGCGAAGCGAAGGATCTTTCACAGAATCCAGAGTCAAAGTCCCCGCAGCCTGGATGATAGAGCAATGCGGCTGGAAAGGCCGCCGCAGCGGTGGCGCAGCAGTCTGGGACAAGCAACCTCTGGTGCTTGTCAACTACACCGGCGATGCATATCCCGAAGAAATCATCGGCCTTGAACGCCGCATCATTGAATCAGTTAAGAATAAATTCGGAGTCGAACTTCATCCGGAGGTCGACCATATATAAAACTATCACCTATGAGTTCATTCATTGTTGAAGGCGGACATAAACTAAGTGGAGCCATCAGACCGCAGGGTGCCAAGAACGAGGCGCTGGAAGTAATCAGTGCCGTGCTCCTTACAGAGAAGGAAGTCACAATATCCAATATTCCTGAGATACTGGATGTGAAGAACCTCATCCTTCTTCTTGAGGGCATGGGAGTGAAGGTGACAAGGCACGATAAGGGTGTATATGCCTTCAAAGCAGATACTATTGATACAGAGTATGTTGCAAGTGCAGACTTCGTCGCGAAGTGTGCCAAGCTCCGTGGCTCGGTGATGGTCGTCGGTCCTCTTCTTGCTCGTTTCGGAAGGGCATATTTCCCTAAGCCGGGCGGAGACCAGATCGGCCGCCGCAGAGTGGATACCCACATCCTCGGCTTCATGAACCTCGGTGCATCGCAGGAATATGATCACGACAAGAAGGCCTTTTATCTTCATGTTCCGGCAGGGGAGACCCTCTCTGGAAAATATATGCTTCTGGATGAGGCTTCGGTCACTGGTACAGCGAATATCGTGATGGCGGCCTGTCTGGCAAAGGGTGTGACGACCATATACAATGCAGCCTGCGAACCTTATGTCCAGCAACTGTGCCGCATGCTCGTGCGCATGGGTGCGAAAATCGAAGGCATTGGTTCCAACCTGCTCACAATCACCGGAGTGGAAAGTCTCGGAGGAACAGAGCATACCATCCTCCCAGATATGATCGAGATAGGTTCCTTCATAGCGCTTGCAGCGATGAACCGCAGTTCGATCACCATCAAGGATGTGGCCTACGATGAACTCGGAATGATTCCTGAGGCTTTCCGCAGACTCGGAATAAACCTTGAGAGAAGGGGAGACGATATCTTTGTCCCTGAGCAGGAAAGTTATGTGATCGATTCCTTCCTGGACGGTTCCATCCTGAATGTGGCCGATGCTCCATGGCCGGGACTTTCTCCAGACCTGCTGAGCGTGATGCTTGTAACCGCCACCCAGTGCAAGGGAAGCGTGCTGATACATCAGAAGATGTTCGAGAGCCGTCTCTTCTTTGTCGATAAACTCATAGATATGGGCGCCCAGATCATCCTGTGTGACCCTCATAGGGCTGTCGTGATAGGTCATGACCACCGTTATCAGCTCCGTGCCGGAAAGATGGCATCTCCAGATATCCGTGCGGGTATCGCCCTCCTGATTGCCGCGATGTCTGCCAAGGGAACCAGTGTGATCAGCAATATCGACCAGATAGACCGCGGCTACGAAGACATAGACCTGCGTCTGAATGCCCTCGGTGCCCGTATCACCCGACAGTAATCCAGCCCCGGCACGACCCCTCACCCTTCCGTGCCAACAACCCTCCTCAATCCGCTCATCGGCACGAAAATCCAGTGTTTTCGTGCCAACGATTACCACCGGGCTGAACAAAAATCAGTATTCAGTGGCAAACAGATTCCGCTTGAGGCCGATTTCGTTGATGAAGTGGGCGCACTCGCGGAGTTTTGCTTCATAGACCTTCATCAGTTCTTCACTGTAGCGGCATGCCGGGAGATATATTCCTACTGAGGCCACTGTGCTGCCGTTTATCTCTACCGGAACGGCCAGACTCACAACATCGTACTGGTCCCATCCGAAGGCCATCTTCTTTTCACGGATTTCGGCAAGCGCTTCCTTCAACTGCTTGAAGGTCTTGATCTCAGGCCATTCAAGCCCCTGGGGCAGACCGACATCCTTGACAAGTTTCTCAAGGCGGGCGTTGTTGTATGAAGATATGATCATTCTGGCAGTAGTCGACTTATATACTGACTGTTCTGCAGTGGTCGTTGCCTGTATTTCGTGAGTGCTCTTTGTCTGATAGACGAGGAAGCGCCTGTTGTGTCTGACCACAGAGAGGATGAATATTTCGTTGATCTCTGAGCAGAGTGCGTTCATCGGAGGTTTGCAGGCACTTGCCAGAAGACGGATATATGCGTCGTTGTCGGTGATTATCAGAGGCATGATTCCGATCCTGTAACCCTTCTTCACACCGAGGTGCACGACGTAATTCCTTCTGACCAGAGTCTTCATGATGTTGGCGCATGTGCCGCTGTTCAGCCCGGTGTATGCGGAGATTTCTCCAAGGCTGAATTCCCTCTTGGGGTCTTGTGAAAGATATTCGAGTATGTCGAATGCCCTGTGGATGACCTGGATCATTTCTTTCGGATTATGTTAAGCCCGTCACGCAAGGGGAGTATGACTGTTTCAACGCGAGGGTCTGAACTGACCATGTCGTTGAACCGTGCAATGCTCAGGGTCTGCTTGTCCTGAGGAAGAGGATCCTGACACACTTTGCCGTCCCAGAGGACGTTGTCGGCAAGGATGAGGCCTCCAGGACGGACCATGTCGAAGACCAGATCGTAGTATTCGCAATACTCACGTTTGTTGGCATCCATATATACTATGTCATAGAGGCTGGATGTGTCAACTCCCGCATTGTCGGTTTCCCCTTCTTCGCTAGGCTCCTGTGGCAGTCCCATTCCCATGCGCAGCTCCTTGAGTGTCTCCTTGCAGTCTCCGATAAGAAGCGATATCTTTTCCTGAAGTCCGGCTCTCTCAAATCCTTCAAGGATAAGGCCTTCCAGCTCGTCGTTCAGTTCCAGTGTGTCGAGATGACCATCCTCCGGAAGCCCTGACGCCAGACATATGGCCGAGAATCCGGTGAAGGTCCCCAGTTCCAGGATACGCTTTGCGCCAGAGGTCTGGGCAATCATCCTGAGCAACTGGCCCTGGATCATGCCGGACAGCATTCTGGCATGGTTGGTCCTGATATGTGTCTGCTTCACCACCCAGTCCAAAGCCGCATCCGGCCTTGAAGCATGATCCTCTATATATTTATATATTTCTTCCATATATTGCAACTATTTGTAAATCAGTTGATTAATATATATGACCTGCGGCGTGTGGGGCAGGTCTCTATTGCTATGGTGTTGGAAATCAATGCCTTGTGTCGAGCGCTAAATGTATATCAGCCGTGATAGACGGTCGGTTGCGAAGATCTCGCAGGCCATCCTCCTTACATCCTCCGCCGTGATTCCGTCCACCATCTCCCTGTTCTCCTTGCTGCCGGCAATCTTTCCGAATGACAGCAGGCTCTTGCCCATGGACAGACACTGGGTCTCTCCGTTGTCTCCGCTTATGGCGAGTTGCCCTAGAAGTTGTTTCTTTGCCGCTTTCAACTTTCTGTCAGACAGCGTGACGCTCTTGAGTTTGTCAAGTTCCTTCCATATCGCCTTCACGCATTTGTCCAGATTGGCCTTGTCGCAACCGAGACTGATGGTGACTATGCCCGTATCTGCGTATTGGGTATATCCGCACTCCACTCCATATACCCACCCGTATTTCTCCCTGAGCACGGAGTTGAGGATGGAGTTGTTTGCCGGTCCTCCAAGAATATTGCACAGCAGCACGGTGGCCAGCCTTTCCTTGTCCTGATAAAGCGACGGAGCAAGCCCGCCGATTATGCAGTTGGCCTGATGGTTCCTCTTGTTGAGCGTCTTGTCGAACTGTCTGGGCTGAGGAGCTGTCTGTCTCGCTTCCAGTCTTGCGTGACCGTTTGATTCCGTTGCATCAGACATATAAGTCTGGGTGTTTCCTGCCTGGCTGAAAGCACTTCCATCTGATCCGAACGCCTCGTTCACCATCTTTCTTACTTGCCTTTCCATCTTCGACTCCTCGATGTCTGCCACTACGGTGAATGCCATATTCTCCGGGCGGAACCGTTCCCTGACGAACGTCAGAAGTTCCTCTCGTGTAATCTTCCTGACAGAAGCCGCAGTTCCGAGGATGTTCCCGCTGAGCGGATGTCCTTCGAAAAGCATTTCCTCGAACTTGTCATATATGTCTTCGGAGGGGGAGTCCTTGTATGACCGTATCTCATCTATGACCACCCCTTTCTCCGTCTTGATCTCGTGTTGGGGGAAGGTGGCCGAGGTTGCGAGTTCAAACAGCAGGGCAGCCGCTTTCGGGAGATCCTCCTTGAGCACGGTGGCATGCAGGACTATCTCTTCCTTGGTTGTGAATGCATTTAGTTCCCCGCCCAGTCTGTCGAGATATCCGTTTATGACTGTAGCACTTCGTCTGGCAGTCCCTTTGAAGATGGTGTGTTCGACAAAATGTGCTATGCCTCCATGGAATCCTTCCTCGTCACGTGTGCCGCACTTGATGCTCAACGCACAATATGCCGCAGAGGAACTTCTTCTTCTTACGGCATACTGCATTCCGCATTCTGCTTTTCCTGAAATCATCTTCTATCTGCGTGCTGATGAAATCCTTCTGATGTCCTCTGCAAGGAATCCGGCTCCTGTCTTCTTTGTGATCCTGTGCTTCTTGAAGTAGTACAGTTCGTGTGACTGGCTGTCTATCAGCATCTTGTAGCAATATGAACCAGGAGCGGCCTCGGTAGGCACAGCAACATAACTGACGACTGTTCCCGCTGTCTCGTTGCTTATGTGTCTGTCTGCGGTGTCTTCATCTGTGGCCAGCATCTTATCGTCAAAGTTAAGGCCCTTCACAAGATCTGTGATTTCAGTACTGAGGTCTCCCTCGGAGAAAACCATGGTCAAATCTTTGGTCTTCGGAAGGTTGAGCGAGTTGTTACTCAGACCTGTATATGCGCTAGCATCTCTTTCCATGGACTCAAGAGCATAGTTCTGAATGATGTCCAGAAAGGCCGGGAAGAATATGTTCTCTCTTCCAGACGGATCTTCCGCCGATGCAATAGGGAGTGACACCACTTCAAGCATATCGTCGATTCCCCCTTCAGCCTTATTGCCTCCCTTGACAAGAGTCAGGAACTGGAGTCCCGGCTCGGATTCCTTCTTGAACTGTCCCTTTGTGGTCAGCAGAAAGTAGTATTCGTCGCTGCCTTTGATCTGCTCAAACTCCTGAAGCGTGCAGAATTCATATGGTGATACGCGCCATCTTGCTACGATCTCATCTTCCAATGAACTGTCATAGAACATGTTGCCGGTCAATACTACCTTCGTGACCTTCTGGGTGAAATCCCCGATCTTGACTTTCTTGGTGTTGATCTGCGCCTGAGCCCCTGCAAAGACCGGCAGGAGTGCAACTGCGATAAAAATCAGTATTCTTTTCATTTCAAACCATTCTAAAAATTAATCTCTGCAAAGTTACAACTTTATCTTCTCTCTCCAAATTTGCAGACCTGCGTCATATGGAGCAGGTCTCTGAGTGTAAGTAGATGCAGGGCAGTGAATTAAGTGGATTATGGGATATTTAGTGGATTCAAGTGTGTTGTTCATGAATTTATTTGATTATCTTTGTAAGTTGACGTAAAGAAGAATTATGAGTCAGTATATAGTTTCAGCAAGAAAGTACAGGCCGGACTCCTTCGGGACGCTTATCGGTCAGGACAACATCGCCCAGACCCTCAAGAACTCCATTCTGAGAGGACAGCTGGCACATGCATATCTTTTCTGCGGACCGCGTGGAGTCGGCAAGACGACGACTGCACGTATCTTCGCGAAGATGATCAACTGCTCGAATCCGTCAGACCAGATGGAGCCATGCGGAACATGCGAGTCCTGCCAGTCATTCGCGGAAGGCAGGTCATATTGCATACATGAACTTGATGCCGCCTCGAACAACGGAGTCGAGGATATAAAGTCCCTCATGGACCAGGTCCGCATACCGCCTCAGGTAGGGAAGTACAGCGTATATATCATCGACGAGGTGCATATGCTTTCACAGGCTGCCTTCAATGCCTTCCTAAAGACCCTTGAGGAACCGCCTGCACATGCCATATTCATTCTTGCCACTACCGAGAAGCACAAGATCCTTCCGACCATCCTGTCCCGTTGCCAGACCTACGACTTCAACAGGATCACTGTCGATAATATAGTGAAGAACCTGCGTATGGTGGCTTCCAGCGAAGGAATCACCATAGACGATGAGTCGCTTCATGTGATTGCCCACAAGGCAGACGGAGCGATGCGTGATGCGTTGACCATCTTTGACCAGACAGTGGCTTTCTGCGGAACTGACGTGAAGTATCAGGACGTTCTGAGGAACCTGAACGTTCTGGATTATGAATACAGTTTCGCTCTGGTAGATGCCTTCCTGAAAGGAGATTATCCGTCTGCGCTGCTTGCATTTGACGAGATCCTTACCAAAGGCTTCAACGCCCTCCATTTTGTGGCTGCATTGTCTTCGCATATGCGTGATCTGATTGTCAGCAAGAGCGGTGGGCTGGAAGCACTTCTGGAACTTCCGGACTCATTGAAGAAGAGGTATAAGGAGCAGGCTGACAGGTGCCCGCTGCAGTTCCTCTATGATGCTCTGGCAATCACAACCCAGTGTGAATCAGGCTACAGGGCCAGTGTAAATCCGCGTCTGCACATCGAGTTTGCTCTTATGAGGCTCAGTTTCCTGATGAACCGCCCTGCTGCCCAGCCTGTGGCTCAGCAACCGGCCTCTCAGCCAGTGGCCCAGCAACCTGTATCTCAGCCGGCCCCTCAGCCTGCGCTCCAGTCGTCTCCCCAGCAAACAGCCTCACAGCCAGTGGCCCAGCCCGCCCCTCAGCAGGTCGCCCAATCCCCTCAGCCGTCAGCACCGGAGACAGTACAGACCCCCGCAGCCCCGGCCGAGCAGCCTCAGCGCCGCACCCGTGCCTCCCGCACAGCGGCAACCCTTTCGATGAAGGCTGTTATGGACGGCCAGCAGGAAAAGGCATCTTCTGCACAGACTCAGGACACACCGCCGCCTGCGGATGAAGTCCTTAAGGCAAAATGGCCGGAACTGGCCGTTGCATACAGCGACAAGCCGCGTCTAGCCAGCATGCTTGGCAGCACAGCCCTGACCATCTCCGGAAATGATGAGTCCAAGATGGTGGTATTCCGAGTGGTGAATGAGGCCCAGAAGGAGTGGGTGGAATCAAAACTCCTTCATGAACTCGAAGGAAAATATCGCGCCCTGGTAGGGTCGATGAAGGTGTATCTCCGCGTGGAGGTTGCTCCTGATGATGCCCCTCAGCAGAAGAAGGTATATATGCCAAGCGAGCAGGCAAAGGAACTTATGTCGCAGAACGACGAGGTCAAGAGTCTTGTCAAGGACCTTGAACTGGACATAAAGTAAAAAAATCTACGACTTATATAAAGAGATAGTATGAAGTTACGTTGCGAGAACTTAGTAAAGAAATACGGACCAAGAACTGTTGTCAAAGGTGTGTCCATGGAGGTGAACCAGGGAGAGATCGTGGGTTTCCTCGGGCCTAACGGTGCCGGAAAGACCACAAGTTTCTATATGATCACCGGCCTGATCAAGCCTAATGCCGGAAGAATATTCCTTGATGATGAGGAGATAACAGGACTACCTATGTACGAGCGCTCCCAGAAGGGTGTCGGTTACCTTGCTCAAGAAGCGTCAGTGTTCCGCCATATGAGCGTGGAAGACAACATCCTCTCCGTGATGGAGATGTCAGACCAGTTCACTAAAGCAGAGAGACTGGAGCGTCTGGAGTCACTTCTTGATGAGTTCAACCTCCACAAGGTCCGCAAGAGCAAGGGTATCCAGCTCTCAGGTGGCGAGCGCCGCCGTTGCGAGATAGCCCGCGCACTGGCCATAGACCCGAAGTTCATCCTTCTTGACGAACCGTTTGCCGGAGTCGACCCTATTGCCGTGGAAGACATCCAGTACATCATCGCGAAACTGAAATATAAGAACATCGGTGTAATCATCACCGACCATAATGTGGGTGAGACCCTGGCCATAATCGACCGTGCGTATCTTCTCTACGAAGGCTCCATCCTTCAGAGCGGAACTCCTGAGGCGTTGGCAGCAGACGACGAAGTCAGGACCAAATACCTCGGCTCAAACTTCGTGCTCAAACGCTCCGCTGCTTTCCTCCGTGCAGAAGCCGGCGGCCCTCAGCGCATCAACACCGCTTCATCCAAGACGACTCCAGCAATGCCGGATGCTCCGGAACCCTCGGTGACCCCGGATACTCTTGATAACCCGGAAACCCCAGCGGCTCAATAGTCTAAAAGACATCGTCGCAGAAAAAACTCGCAATTTCTCTGCAACGATGTTCGAAAACCGGGCTTTAGCCCCCAAAATGACAATCGTCGCAGAAAAACATGATGATTTTTCTGCGACGATTGCTTTTTCTATACCCGAAGGGACTATTTCACACGCTCGCCATATGAACGGTCAGTAGTGTTCACGCGGATTCTCTCACCGATGTTGATGAAGAGAGGTGCCATGATGATCGCACCTGTCTCAAGAGTAACCTCCTTCTGAGCGTTTGTTGAAGCGGTATCGCCTTTTACAGCAGGCTCTGTGTATGTCACCTCAAGTTCGACGTATGTAGGGAGTTCGCAAGTGAGGCAGCGCTCCTCGTCAGCGAGGAACATCATCTCCACGTGCTGTCCTTCCTTCATGAGGTCAGCGTTGTCAACGAGGTCAGTGTCGAGGTGGATCTGCTCGTAGGTCTCCTCATGCATGAAGTTGAATCCGTCCTCATCCTTGTAAAGGAACTGATAAGGTCTTCTCTCCACATTGATTGTGTCGATCTTTGCACCTGCTGTGAAGGTGTTCTCAAGGATACGTCCGTTCTCAAGGTTTCTGAGTTTTGTCTTTACGAATGCAGGACCCTTGCCTGGCTTTACATGCTGGAACCATACGATCTGGCATGGTTTGCCGTTGAAGTCAAGATAAAGTCCGTTTTTGAAATCAGCTGTTGTTGCCATAATCTATTGATGTTTTAATTATTAGTCTTAAAATTTTCGGTCTTGGCATCACCTTCAGACGAAGGGGAAACTGTCAGATGGCCGAAAGCGGGTGCAAAAATATAAAATTGTCCGCTCCAAACCAAATTTTTACTGATTATCAGTCTTTTGGTCTTCGGATTCTCCGTATTTTTCCTCCCATGCAGGAACATATTGGTTGAGGGAGAGCACGTGGTCTGCCACTTTTTCGAGGAGCCACTTAGGGGTTGACGTCGCTCCGCAGATTCCTACTCTGTCATCCGCTCTGAACCATTCTCTCTTGATGTCTTCGACGCAGTCGATGTGATATGTCCTGATGTTCAGTGACTTGCAGAGTTCGCAAAGCACTTTGCCGTTTGAACTTGCCTTGCCGGAAACGAATAGAATTATGTCATGCTCAAGTGCAAAGCGGGACAGCCTCTCGTGTCGTGTGGCCACCTGCGAGCAGATGGTGTTGTGCACCGTCAGCATTCCGCGCCCTTTGAATCTTTCGACCGACATTTCGTTGCGTCTGGCCATCTCCTCTTCAAGACGTGAGCAGATCTGTGAATATTCTGCCGGGCTCTTCGTCGTCTGGCTGAAGACTTCCGTCGGTGCGTCAAGGCTTATGGATCCGTCTTCGATCGCTTTTTCCAGCATCATGAGATTCTCCACAACCACTGCTGTGCCGTCTGTCTGTCCGATAAGTCCAAGCACTTCTGCATGACCGATGTTGCCGAAGATGACAATCTGTCCTCTGCCCATTTCGATGTGCTTTGCATATGCTTCCTTGATTCTCTGCTGAAGCTTGAGAACTACGGGACATGTGCAGTCGATTACCTCGAATCCGATGCTGTCTGCCTTCACGTATGTCTGAGGCGGCTCCCCATGGGCTCTGATCAGAAGGACTTCTCCGGTGGCATCCACCATTTCGTCGAGATCCTCCTTGTCTATTGTGACAAGTCCCTGTTCCACAAGTCTGTTGAGTTCGGCATCATTGTGCACGATTGCGCCGAGAGAGAATAGTTTCCTGTCGTTGTCACCGGATTCCTTCGCCTTGCCGAGAAACTCCTCAGCCTTTCCGATTGCGCGGATGACACCGGCGCAGAATCCTGAATTCTTGTCTATATCTACTGTGAGCATAAGTTCTTCATTTACTCTCCGAATCTTTCGGAGATTATGTCTCTAAGCCATGCCATCTGGTCTTCCATGGTCATATGGGAGTTGTCAAGCACTATGGCGTCCGGAGCCTGTGTCAGTGGCGAGGCTTCTCTGTGCGAGTCGATATAGTCCCTTTCCTGAAGGTTTTTCAGCACTTCGTCCATGTCCACTTCCGTTCCCTTTGCCTTCATTTCCTCAGCCCTCCTCTGAGCCCTGATCAGCGGATCCGCTGTCATGAATATCTTCAGTTCAGCCTCTGGAAATACGGTTGTTCCTATATCCCTTCCGTCCATGACGACTCTCTTCATCCTGCCGAATTCCCTGAGTTTGCAGTCCACAAAGCTGCGGACCTGGGGAACGGTGGCTATAGGACTTACCTTTCCGGCGACAGCCATTCCGCGTATCTCCTTCTCGATGCACCTGTTCCCAATATATGTGCCTTCCTCTCCGAAATGAAGGTCAAGACTCTCCAACGCTGATGTCAGTGCTGGCACGTCAATTGCATTGCCGTCCGCGATGAATCCGTTTTCAATGGCGAATAATGTGACGCCTCTATACAGGGCGCCGGAATCAAGATACAGGAAGGAAAACTCGTTTGCTATGATTTTTGCAAAGGAGCTCTTGCCTGTGGAAGAGTATCCGTCGATGGCTATTATTATGTCAGGTATAGTCATTGGCAATATGATTTGTCTTAAACCGGGCAAAATTATAAAATATTGTGAAAACTCCCAAAAATGTCGATATTTGCAGAACGGTTTCAATCTATTCGGTAAACTAAAATCAGTTATATAACATGAAAATCTTGATTATTGACGACGAAAGATCTATCCGAAATTCACTGAAGGAGATTCTTGCAGATGAAGGCTATGACGTGGATGTGGCGGAGAACGGGGCTCTTGGCTGTCAGATGGTGGACAAGGAGAAGTACAGTGTAATATTCTGTGACATTAAGATGCCGGAGATGGACGGAATGGAGGTCCTGGATAAACTGAACGAGATGGGCGTTGACGCTGCTGTGGTGATGATTTCCGGACACGGAGACATAGATACCGCTGTCGAG
>CAZMNZ010000030.1:0-18850 GCA_964567765.1 uncultured Muribaculaceae bacterium | reverse complement strand
CAGATTCCACCTCACGATGGACACCCTTGCCTTTGGCTATATGCTTCCCGTCATTAGGGCGCATTAGGGACTTTCACCCGTTAGAACATGCCCATGCTGGGCGTACCCAAAAAAGAGGTCGCCAAAAAACCAATGGCGACCTCCAAATTAATCTATGAAGTCTTGCTGCTTATTAAAGCTCGTCAGCAAGTACAAATCGAGTCATTTGAGACCAAGACTCAATTTCTCCATCTTCTCCCACATTATATCCCCAAACATAATAGTGAGGTTTTGTAGTTGCGACAGTGATCGTTACTTTACCATTTTCAACATTCCCTGACTGAAAAGAAGATACCCTTCCATTCAGAATGTTCTTTTCCGCACTTTCACCATAGTATTCATACATATTATAATCATTTACAGCGTATCCATAAATCTTATTAGCGCCAGACACATTGAAAACAGCGGTATAAGTTCCATCGTCTAATGTGAGGGATTCTAATTCAACTGTGATTGACGACAACCTTTCTGGGGCAGGAACTTCGAATATTTTCTTTTCCAAATGATATACGCCTTCTTCTGTCACAGAGAAGATGACAAGATACATAGTCGTACCCGGCTTTGTATAATATGATTCTCTTAAGGTAGCCTCATTGGCGTCTTCTATTGGAGAATAGCAATCATAGATTACATCGGATATGATTTCGTCATCGTTAGCAAATTTCGCAAGGTCATCGGCACTATAGAATCGATAATATGCTGTTGTGTTCTCGGCTATAGAAACATCTACAGAAATAGAATAATAACTAACCGTTTCATTTGTAAATGTTGGGGCCAAAGAAGAGTCACCTAGTGTAACTTTTGCTGTCGTAAATTCATAAATATATGGCCTAAGGTCAGTTTCGTAAGTGTAATCTGATTTGTCTTTCTTATAAGGGAATACCCATACATAATACAAGGTAGATGGAGTTAGAATACCATAGTTCAACTCTGCAAGACTGACGAGTTCTTCGCTGACTTCTTGACCAACAGCATTCGGCCTATTATATGCTTCAAACATTTTCCATGGACCTCCCGTTGGGCCACCATTACCGTAAATCATATAGTCGTCGATGGTCATTCCATTTAACATATTTGAGGAAATAGATCCGATATAGAATGCATCTGCTCCAAAACATTCTGCCTCTAATGTTATTTCATTCCATTTGATAGTAGGAGTCAGGGTAATGTCTATTGGCTCATATACGGCATATGTCGCATCTTCCGAGAGGAATGAATCCGTCATTGGTAAAGCATATATTACATATGCCTTTCCTTTTTCAAAGGTAAACTTAGGATAAAATGAATTCCCAAATTGTTCAATTGTAAGCATCAGGGTTTCTTCTTCATAAACCCCGGCCGCATAAGGATGTCCTAATTCATTGTTTGTCTTTATGCCACCATCATAATAGATATAATCATCATAAAGCTCATTACTTTTAACGGCATCTATAAATTCATCAAAAGAATTATAAGTCTCGAAGTCACTTTTTTCAACAATACCAATACGAGCATTCGCAAAATTATATTGAGCTTCGCCCATACTTGTTTGATCTGGTTCCAAATATGAAATGGAATTGAAAATCGAAACTGTACGCTTAGTCATATCAATTTCCAAAGAGAAACTCCTTCCAGTCTTTACATTAAGTTTTACAACCTTGCATGCACCATTTTCTGCCGTAGCGTGAATAAGCAATTCGCCCTCTAGTTCTGCGGCACCAACTTCTGCTGCAGATATAGCTGGAGCGATAATGGAGAGTGTGGTTCCTTCGAGATTAGTTCTCCATCCATCAGGTTTAGACATGACATAATACTCTGTTATACCTTCTGCTGTAAGTTCCAATTCTTTTATCTTCCCGAATCCTACAAACACCTCTGTACGCCCAAATGTAAGTGATGAGTTGTCAACCATATACTTTGGAAGCTGATATTCCTTGCCACCAACAGTAAGTGTCACATAGTCCTCACCGTCCTTGAATGCAGTAACGACATTGATTGTGGTCTCATCATTCACGATGACACCTGTCTGCTCCCAAGTCTTTCCATCGTAAGCGACGAGAAGTTCGTTCGTCTCTGGATCAACCTTGAACTCAAGCTTCGTGTCCGGGTGAACAGCTGCATCAAGAACTGTTGTCTTGCCGTCCGCACCGATAACAGCCCAGTAAGTCACGCCCTCAACGTCAACAGTAGTGATGACGCCAGTGTTGTTTGCATTTGCGTCATAAGCAGCGACCTCAAGTGTGGAACCGTCAGTGAAAGTGAGGACTGCATTACCAGCAGAATTCTTGGCAACATTTGTTACACCAACCTTTGCAAGAGCAGCAAGAATCTCTGAATCCACGGCAGCAAGAGCGGTATCCGCCTTCTTGTAGTCTTCGATTGCTGCAGCGACGGCTGCATCATTCGATTCAATGTAGCCATCAAGTGTTCCATCAAGTGCATCGAGCTTAGCAGTAAGCGCAGTGAGAGATGTTGCCAACTCTGCATCGCCAGCCTGAAGTTTAGCAAGAAGATCTGCATCTGCAGCCTTATATGCCGTTTCAACTGCTGCGATCTTTGTGTTGATTGCCTCTACCTGACTGTTAAGCGCATTTGCAAGAGAGTCGATACGGCCGTCAAGTCGGTCGACCTCATTCCAAAGAGCTGAATCATCGTAGCAAGACACTGCGAAGAGAGTCATAGCTCCCACGCACATAGCCCTGAGGGCTGTAAATAATGTCTTTTTCATAATTGTTAGAATTAGTTAATAATAAAATTTATTAAGTTGTTTTAATAACTTTCGGTTTTTGGATTCCTCCACTCCCTTCGGTCGGTCGGAATGACAGAGGGCTGTCAGAACGAGGCGGTGAGGGTCAGGTTCGCTCCCGTGTAGGCCGGGATCTCACGGCAGACTCCCCCGGAACAGATGAATCCCGCTCGGTAGCGTCCATAGCCGGCGGCAATGCGCAGATGGGAGATGGAAAAGCTCACACCGGCGTTGTAGTAGTGCAGCCTGCTGCCTCCGTGGTTCCATATGTCGCTGGCGAACACGCTCCAGTGAGGGGCAAGATTGAACTCAAGCAGCCCTGCCATCCAGTCGCCCTCGTCGTATTTCGTGGCGAGGTACTGGAGTTCCATGCGGGTGGAGAGGGTCGGAGTCCATTTGTAGAGCAGGTCGGCCACCACGATGTGCGACAGACCGATGTAAAGGCCGTTGTTCTCGTGGTGCTTGTTGTATTCCTGCGCCGAGTACAAAAGTTATTGGAGAGCCGGAAGGCTGTTTACAGCCTGAATCTTCTTCCGGTCTATTGCTCTTGTGTAGACTTCGACATATTTAAGGCTGCTGTGCCCGAGAAGGTCGGCGACGACACGCACGTCAGCACCGTTCTTGAGGATATTGGTTGCGAACGTGTGTCTGGCGCAGTGCCAGGTGATATGCTTGGGAATGCCTGCTTCTTTTGTCCAGGCCCGTAGTGCCTTCAGGCAAGTAGGATGGCTGGGTAGGGTAAATAAGTTCGTGTTCTTCCCAGATGCTGCCATCAGCTGGAGGATATCATCCCGAAGCGGAATGTGAACGAGGCTGTTAGCGCACCTTCCCCGTGTCTTCGACTGATTGACAGTCAGGAGTTTGTTTGAGAAATCTATGTCGGAATATCTCAGGTTTCTTACGTCGCAGTATCGGAGACCGGTGTACAGGCTGAGGATGAATGCATTGCGTATTTGCGTATTTTCCTTTGCAGGATGTGTCTTAAGCAGGCGTCTTATCTCGTCATCGCTGAGAATGTCTTTTGTGAGTCCGTTTGCGCCCGGAGAAATCCGGATTCCCAAGCATGGGTCCTTTTTGAGTATTCCCATGTCCACGGCTTTTCTGACGGCTTTCTTGAATCTGGAAAATGTGCTGTATGCTCCGCAGCCTTTGCTGCTGGCTTCGAGAAAGTCAGCAAAGGACTGAACGGAGTCATGACTGGGATCCTTCTTTCGTGTTTCAGGTGGAAGACCCGACAGAAAAAGCATGTATCTGTCAAATGCCTGTTTCATAACTCTTCTGTCTTTCAGGGAATAGCAATCCAGATAATTTCTGAAGAATCTGACAAAGTCGGATTCATTCTTCAGCAAGCCCAGACGAATGCCGAAGCTGTTGCGGATGTCAATGAAATTCATGATAAAAGCTTTAAATTGTTGATAAATAATGTATCTCTTTTTCTTATATTTGCAGATTCTATAAAATTTGATTCTGACCTATTGCATATTTATATGAAACATAGATTCCTGACAATATTCCTTCTTGCGGCTTCCTTTGCAACGACAATGCATGCGAAGGAGGATGCTGAAAAGTCAAAAGGCTATCTGACAGGTAGTTTCGAGAGCACTTCAAACTATTATCACGAAGACACGAAGACGAATGCTACAGTCCCCGACGGGAACTTCGGTTCCAACAATTATCTGAAGCTGGACTATTACAACAACCGTTTTTCTGCCGGAGTGCAGATGGAGGCGTATGCTCCTGTGCTTGTCGGATATCCGTCGGAACTGAAGGGTGTCGGCCTGACCAACTATTATGTGAGCTGGAGGGATGACTCCTTCTCGGTGACGGCCGGAACCTTCTACGAGCAGTTCGGCAGCGGCCTTCTTTTCAGAAGCTGGGAGGACAGAGCCCTCGGTCTGAACAATTCCGTGATGGGAGCGAGGGTGACATATTCCTATAATGATATCGTGAACGTCAAGGCTCTCTGGGGTATGCCGCGTTTCGGAATGAAGTTCTCTGAAACTCAGGTCAGGGGAGCGGATATGAGCCTGGTGCTGTCCAATGCTATTGGCTTGAAGAACACATATCTCGCCCTGGAAGGCTCCGTGCTTGACCGCTACGAAGCGCTTGACGGAGACAGGATGGCGGACGGTTGCAAGCCTAATACGGTCGGCTGGTCGGCAAGGACCAATATGGAGACGCACGGCTTCTTCCTGAAGGCCGAGTATGTGGATGCAGGTCAGAAATACTACTACAACACTTCATATGCAGGAGAAGGACAGATGTATCATCGCAAGAGGGGAAACGCCCAGCTTGTGGAGACCGGATACAACGGCAGGGGACTTGGAGTGAATCTGTCCCTGCGCCGTCTGGAGTGGATGGATTCCAAGGTGGTCACAGATGCTTCTTCCGCAGTGAACATGATAAATTATGTGCCTGCGATGTGCACGCAATATACATATATGCTCACAACCCTTCATCCTTACGGAGCCCGCACCGGTGACATATCTCCAAAGTTCACCAACAGCGGAGAGATGGGAGGACAGCTTGATGTCTTCTATAATTTCCGCAGGGGGACCGCGCTTGGAGGAAAGAGGGGAATGAGGGTGCATGCTAACTTCTCGACCTACTACGCGATCGCGCAGGAGGGCACGTTCAAGCCGGGAAACATGCTGTTCAGGGATCTGAGCATGGACATCGAGAAGCAGTGGACCAAGGAATTCAAATCAACTCTGCTCTGGTCCATGCAGGAATACAGCCCGTCATATGGCGCGAACAAGACCACATGGCTGTCGAACATAATCGTAGCTGATCTGCTTTACAAGTTCAACAGCACGACATCGTTCAGGGCCGAGCTCCAGTATCTGGTGACCCACGAGGATCAGAAGGACTGGATGGCTGCGCTTGTGGAGGTGAGTTTCGCGCCTCACTGGTGCGTGTTTGTCAGCGATATGTGGAATCATGGTTCCACGAAGATGCATTACTACAACGGAGGTGTAAGTTATTCGAAGTCCCGCACGAAGGTGACTCTCGGATATGGCCGCTACAAGGCAGGATATATATGCTCCGGTGGCGTGTGCAGGCAGATTCCGGCATATACCGGTGCCAATCTGGCTGTCCTGATGTCATTTTAAACAATAAATACATATATGAATAATTTCAAAAGGATACTTTTCTTTCTGGCAGCGGCTTCATGCTCCGGAAATGTGGACCCGGATGATGTGGCTCCAGGCACTCCCGTGGCTCCATATACGCTTTCTGTGGACAAAACTGTGATTGAGTCTGACGGAGAGGATGTGGCTACGCTTGTCATCACAGATGCCAACGGCCTGGTGTTGACCGAAAGAAATTACATGAGGCAGGTGTCGTTCCATATAGCCGAGACGGACGAGTGGCGCTCGGGAATCGGATATGAAGGCGAACCGGAGAAGTTCTCTTCCATTGTGGACGGCACATATACCGTTTCTGCTATGTTCGAGGGCAAGGAATGTGAGAACATCGTCACTATAAGGTCTCAGAACAGGAAGAAATATGAACTCTTCCATAAGAATGTGGCAATTTACAGGCTTACAGGCACATGGTGCCAGTATTGTCCATACATGACGGAGGCTCTGAACAATGTGAACGACTATACCAAGGACCACAGTATCGTTCTGGAATTTCACAATGGAGACGAGTATTCCGTTCCGTTCAGCATGACAATGGATATGGCTGCCTTCCTGCTCAGCAATTATGGAACAAAGGATGACGGCTATCCGTACTGCATATATTCCATTACCGAGGGATCCGGCAAGAGGACCGTCAACGATATCCAGAGGCTTGTGAAGGCACGTCTGTTCGAGCATTCTGCATGCACCGGAATCAAGGCGTCTTCAAGCCTCACGGATGGGAAACTTGTCGTGAATGCGACGGTGAAGGCATCTGAGGCAGGAAAATATGATCTTGGAATGGCCGTCCTCAAGGATAACTGTATTCCGACTTCATCTTCGGCTTATGAAGATGTCTATAATGATGTGGTGATCAGCGCTTCCGGGAACTTCTATGCCATGTCCAATGATGCCTTCTCCCTTGAAACGGATGCCGAAAAGGAGATCGAGAAGGTCTGGGAGTCGGCCAAGCTGAATGATACCGACTGCCGTGTTGTGCTCTTTACCCTCAGGGAAGCGGACGGAAAGGCGATTATCGACAATGCCGTCGATTTCAAGGTGGGCGGCAGCATTGACTATAGATATAACTGATGATGAAAAGATTTTCTTCGATTTTAAGGCTTGCCGCCGCGTCACTGATGGGTCTTGCCTGCTCGGGCAACATAGATCCGGATGACAACGGGGGACAGGACGGTTTGGAGGACGGAACCGATTCTACTGTCATCCAGAGCTCCAGCTATGCCAAGAAAATGATAGCCATGCAGTTCACGTCGGTGGGTTGCACATATTGCCCGATTCTGGCAGAGGCTCTCAGACAGGTGGAGGAGAACCATCCGGGCATAGTCATCCCGGTTGCCTTTCATATGGATTTCGGAGGCATGACAGATCCGATGACCCTTCCGATGAACACAAAGTTCTATGAGAAGGTGGCCACAGGGGAAGGACTCCCGATGTTCGCTCTTGATTTCGAGAAGAGTTCGCAGCATATCGTGAACGAGTACGCCAAGATTGTCTCCGAGATGGAGCTTCAGGCCGAGGAGCATCCTGCCCGATGCGGTGTTGCCATGGAGACAGCCTATGACGCGTCTGCGCGCAGCGTGGAGGTGAAGGCCAGGTTCAGGAGCGATGTGGCAGGGGAGTACAGATACCATATATTCCTTCTTGAGGACGGGATAGAGGCTTCGCAGGCCGGTTCGGATGAAACCGCATACATACATGACAATGTGCTTAGGATGATCACGAGTGACGATCTTCGCGGAGCCAGGCTGAACTCCGGAGAGGCGCTTGAGTCGGGAAAGGAGTATGAGGTGACGAAGACCCTGAAGCTTGACCAGGCGTGGATTCCTGAGAACATGAAGGTCGTCGTGGCCATGCTTGATACCGAGGACGGTTCGACCTTCTGCTGCAACAATGCGAATGTGTGCGCCTTGGGCAAGTCGGCGGACTACTGCATCGTCGGAGAAGAGAAGCCGGTCGAGACCCGTTTCCAGCGTCATGTGTGCGTGATGGAGTTTACAGGGACATGGTGCGCGCAGTGTCCTGCGGGAGCCACTACCCTCAACTATCTGGTCGGAAAGGCATACGAGGGAAAGGCATTTGCTCTTGCTTTCCATAATAATGACGAGTATTCCCTGCCACAGGAGCAGGAACTGTACAATATGTTCAAGTGGACGGGATATCCGGCGTATGTGACAGATATGAGTGCGGAAGCGGTCGGACTCCTGAACGAGGGCGGATGCGGTTCGTCCATAGAGAGTCGTCTCTACGACTCGGAAACTCATTGCGGCGCTGCGGTCTCCTGCACCTATGATGCAGAGAAGAAATCCGTGGATGTGGATGCCAGAGTTTTCTCCGAGAAGGGAATGGCATATCGCATGGCGGTCTATGTGGTAGAGGACAAGGTGGTCGGAAAGCAGACCCAGAGTACCGGAGATGTGCAGGAGGACTACACCCACAGGCATATGGTCAGGAAGATGCTTTCCAACAGCGTGCTTGGTGACAGCCTTGGAGAAGTTCCGGCAGGGAAAGAGGCATCGAAGGCATATTCGTTCACGGTCGCTGACGGCTGGAACCAGGAGAACCTTTCGGTGGCTGTGCTCATCCTGGACAAGGATGGACATGTTAACAACATGGCGACCTGTCGGGCTGACGGCGGAAAGATGGATTATGTATATTTAAATAGATAAAGTATGAAAAACTTGTTTAAAATGTTCCTTCTTGTCGCAGGATCTGCAATTGTCCTGGCATGCGAAGGAAACAAGCTCAAGGATGAGGATGATAAGAATCAGGAGTCTGAATACTATGAGTTCCCGATAGAATGGCAGGAGGATGGCTTCGAGGCAGGGGATAATGGTGTAACGATCAATGTAAGCTCCGTGGAGGAGAAGAACATCATCTTCAATCTTGTTCCTGGTGCAGGTGTCAAGTCCTACAGACTGGATGTGTATCCGAAGGCGATGCTGTACAACCTTCTCCTGAACGAGGGCTGTCTCATGACGCCTAAGGAGACATGTGAAGATAAGATCATCCAGCTTCTGGCCAATTCAACCGGCTCCGGAGCATATATCTTCAATGCTACGGATGACGATTTTGCTACGGGAAAGGAGTTTGACTGGATGAACACGGAGTATTCTCAGGCGCAGATCGTACCTGATTGTGAATATTTCATTCTTGCGCTGGGATGCTATGACGAGAACGGTGAGAATCCGGCTTCTCTCAGCATCGCGCATGTGACCACTCCTATGAAGGAACTTGTAGGAGACCCGCAGATTGCCATCGAGACGGAAGTCGGATATCGCGCGTTCATCGTGAAGTATCATCCGAACGAGGACTGCAAGCAGTTCTACCACTGGATATGGTCGACCGAGGAGATCGGAGAGTATATCGACCTTTTCGGAGAGAAGATGATGAGGGATTTCTGCCGTTCGGCAGTTTACGATGCGTATGATGCGACTCTGGAGGAGAACCTGAGCGTGAAGAGGACCTTCGATCTTGCCAACGACATGATCCGTGAGAATACGGCAGTGGCTGTGGCCCTTGATGCCAACGGAACTCCTTCTGCAGAGATTATGAGGACGGATTTCGAACTCATGCAGATTCCTGAGGGAGACTTTTCTCCGCGTGCGACCATCAAGGCAGGTGAGAGGATCTGCGCTACTCTCGCATATTTCGACGTGAGACTGGATATCACGGCGATGTCATGCTTCTATCGTCTTTATGAGAAGACGGCAGCGGAGACTTTGAAGAATGCGGCGGCTGATGTGAAGACGGCGGAAGCGATAAGCATAGCAAACGAAGGATGGGGAGTGGCCAATAAGAACTTCTCCTTCAATTCGGAGACCAACACACTGACCGGTGACAGTTTCAGTACGTCTGATGAAGTACAGGTCGAACTCAAGCCTGACACTGAATATGTGGTGGCATATGTTGCAAAGAACGGCTTTGCGCAGCTCTCGGAACTCTGCTTCTCGGAGCCTTTCAGAACAAGGAAACTTGTGCGTGACAATCCTGCGGCCTGCATTGCGGACGTGGAACTGACGCTTACTGATGTCTCGCGTTGGGGATTCAAGTACAACTTCAAGTATGACTACAACACGACCGCATGCTACCGTTTTCAGATCGTGGCCCCTTACGACAAGGAGGCAGCAGTAACCCCTCCTGACTTTATAACAGACATAGACAACCGTGAGAAGTGGATGACATTCTTCTATGACACATATCAGGAAGGTCCTGCGGGTCAGGTTCCGATCGTGAACATGTGGGAGGCGGAGAAGGCCGGATACGACGGATATTCGATGTATGGCTACGAATCAGGTATAACCTATGTTGTGGCATACTGTGCCGAGGATGTGAACGGCGTCGTGGGACCTGTGAAGTTTGCCCAGGCCACAACGACAGTGGCTGTTCCCGGTCCTGATCCGGAGATATCCATAGATGTGATAGAGTATGATGAGGAGAGCGGACAGGTGATAGCGAAGTTCAAGGCTAACGAGGATACCAAGATGATAAAGTATTTCGGAGTGTCGGCTTCTGATGCTTCGTTGTATTCGTCGTGTGAGCTCGGTTATCTTGGCAACAGTCCGAGAAGGACGAAGGCGGAATACCTTACATTATGGGAGGGACAGCTGATACAGCTGGGTTTGGATTCCAACGCCGAGTCCGTTACTCTTGCAGTTGCGGCTGAGAAGAATGCGGATAAGCCTGTGCTTGTCGCTGCCGTCGCCATAGGCGAGGAAAACGGAGAAGATGTCTACAGCCCTGTCGCGTACGAGATATACTATAAAGGAGAATTCAGAGATCTTGACTACGAGGGCTTTAACGTGAAGCAATAATTCAGAATGGATATGAGAGCATTAAGAAATATCATATGCTTCGCCGCCACAGCATTGCTGGCGGCGGCATGCTATGACGACAGCAAGATCTGGGACGAGCTCGAAAAGGTCGACGGCGAGATGTCCGAACTGGCTGCCCGCATCGATTCCCTGGAGCAGCAGGTGGCGAAGAATGTCGCAGCCATCCAGTCCATGGTGTCGGTGGGAAGCATCGCATCCTGGAACTACGATGTCCAGAGCGGCAAAGGCGTCATCACGATGGTGGACGGAAGCGTCGTCACCATCAGTCAGAGCACTACCGGCACTTCGGTGATAACTGTGGATAAAGGCACTGACGGCAAGTATTACTGGGCATTCAGCAGGGACGGAGTCACCATTCCTCTGCTGGACGAAAACAGTAAGAGGATCCCTGTCAGCGTGACCCCTGCGCTCAAGATCTCCAAGGACAACGAATGGCTGATCTCGGTGGACGGCGGAAAGACATGGGTGGAGACCGGCATAAGCTACTACGCGGAGGACGAAGACGAAGTCGTGACCGAGGCCGTAGCTTTTGAAAAGGCCGAGACCGACGGGGACTTTCTCTACCTGACCCTTCTGGGCGGAACAGAAGTGAAGGTGGCCATCGTGGGTGAAGCCGTGTTCAAGGCTGCGGCGGAGACCCTCTGGTTCTCCCGCAATGCCCAGGAGAAGTCAGTGGCGGTGGAGATGAAGAATGTCAAGGCATTCACTGTCACTGAGAAACCGGATGGCTGGAAGGCGAGCATGGACGAGTCCTATCTGTTCGTGACCTCTCCGGAAAACTTCACGGACTGTCCGTCTGAGGGAACCGTGAAGGTCTTCGTCATCTTTAACAACGGGGCCTCTCCGGATATCCTCCAGCTGCAGATCGCATATGAGCCGATGCTTGCCCTTGCGAGGGCGAACGGAGTCGTGTCCGTCAAGCTTTCTGAGCATACCGCAGAGGATTTCACAGGCTATGTCCTCGCTTCTTGGCTCAAGTCGGAATATTCTCCGGAAACTGCCGTAGAGTGGCTCAATGCCAATGCGGAGTCCATGGAATGCCGCACCGGAACCGCCACATACAGCCACGAGGACATAATCCCCGGATATGATCTCACGAAGGAATATGTGGTCGTTGCCGCTCCGTTCCTTCCTTCTTCACAGGTCGCTCTCGGCAAACTGAAATATGAAGCGACGGATCTCGTGTCAGTGGAGACCATCGCTGTCACTGACGCATGGGAGATCAGGAATCTTAGATATGACAATGCGGATCTTTTCGCTGTGATGCCTGTGCCGGAATATTATGGTGGTGTCCTTGAGAAGGATCTGTGGGAGACAAGAGGAAAGGGTGACGTTCTTACAATGCTTAATGCCGGTAATTTCACGCCGGTTACGGATGTGGTCTATGATGGCCCTGCCACTGCCTTCCCTGAGGGTGGAGAAGGACAGCCTGTCAATCCTGCTGTGGAGTATGTAATATGGTATATGCCTGTGGACCCGAGCGGACAATACACTGAGGATATGTTTGTGGAGAATGTCTTTACAGGTCCCGATGTGACGTCGGATGCCTCGATCGCGGCACCTCAGTTCACCGTCCGTGACATAAAGTCTTCAGGTTTTACGGCGGACGTGACGGCGGCTTCGGACGTGTACAAGACCTATGCTGCCATAGTCAAGTCGGCTGCCGTTCCCGAGACGGAAGCCGAGCTGGTGCGCAACCTTGTCAAGATGAATCATTTCTCGACAGGAACATCCGTTAATACGGTGACAAGTTCGTCCTTTGACCCGAGCGACGAGGTGTACCTTCTTGCCGTGTCCGTGTCGGAAGAGGGCGGATACGGAACGATCGTGAAGGAGAAGGTGCAGCTGAAGCAGCTGTCGTTTGTTCCGGACTTGGGAGTGACGGTGACAGGCGTGGAGTATGGCGAGACAGGCGATGCGACATTGTCGCTGTCCTTTACGGGGTCTCCCGTGACGATTACATATGTGGCGGCGACCTATACTTTCTACACTCATGAGGTTCTCCAGAGCCTGCTGGCCAAGGGCCAGTATGGCGTGGCTGTCACTGCGGATGTCTCAAGCCTGAACGGCTCTCTGACTCTGTCCGGACTGTCCGTGGGTGAAGAGTATACTTTCTATGCCATAGTGACCGATGCCGACGACAACCATTCTTATCTGCATGACACCTATAAGTTCACTCCTGTGCTTAATCTCGAGTATGTGAAGAGTACGGATGCCGGATACGGATACGGCATGCCTGTCATAACCGGCTCCTTCTCCGACAAGACGACATACAGGATGGCCGTGGAGATGCCTCAGTCCTGTGTTAAGTACTGGCTTTATTGCGCGGACCCTGAATATCTGGCCAATGACGCTTCTCAGGATACGGACATGATGGTGTCGAAGGCGAAATATGGCGTGACGGAACACACTTCGTCCGAAACTTCCATCACATATGAATATATGAACGACTTGTCAAGAATCTATATGGTGTGGAAGGACGATGCCGGCAGGTATCATATGATTTATGAACATAATCCGTATAAATAGGAAAAGATATGGTAAAAAGACTGATATATATGACCCTGATGGCCTTTGCTGTCCTCGCTTGCGCAAAAGAGGACTTCGGAATTTCCGAAATCGAGAATCCGCGTGCGGAGAAGAATGTCACCGTATATGGCGAGACTGTGACCGTAAGTTTCATCGCGGATGGCCCGTGGTATGCTGAACTCGAACTCAAGAACGGTGGGGAGTGGGCTACCATTTCGCAGATGAAGGGCATCGAGAGTGCAGGCCCTGGAACTGTCCGCGTGAGATTCTCAAAGAATGAAACCGAGTCGGAGCGCGTAGCCGAACTTTATGTTGCGGTAAGGGGCAAGGACAGAATGCTTGTGGCTACATTCACCCAGGCTGCGGGCGAGAACATTTCCGCAATGTCTGCTGCTCTGAATGAGATCATGGACAAGCGTCTTCGCGAGGACTATCTCTGGGCGGATGAATATGCAAAACTGACCGTTGACAAGACAGTGAACTATGACAAGTTCCTTTATACGCACCTCACCCAGCTGGGTGATATCAATATCGAGGACGGAGGATATTACAGGGACTATTCTTCTTCTGCAGGACAGCGTTATATCTATTCCTATATATCCGAGGTGACCACCACCAAGGCTCCGATTGTAACGAAGTCAGGTGAACTTTCGAGCACTTTCGGTCTTGGAATAGGTCCTTTGTTCGCTTCTGTGTTCGAGAGTGGCACGGATTACATAGGACTTACCATCGGATATGTCTATCCTGGTTCTCCGGCAGAGGCTGCCGGGCTGAGGAGGGGAGATACGATATATAAGGTGGGCAGCACGAGGGTGACCAAGTCAAATTATCAGACCTTCATGCAGGAACTCTTCTACAGTCCTTCAGGCACTTATGATATCGTATATGCAAGATACGAGGCTAATGACGAGGCTCAACGATATGACCTCATTTTGAGCAAGACTGCTGAGGTAACTGCAGCTACATACGGATACAATCCTATACTTTTTGCAGCCATCCTTACCAATTCTGAACTTTCTTCTGACAATGCTGCGAGCGAACTTCCACCGTTCAATATCGGCTACATGGCATCCGAGAGTTTTGATGCCACCGCTCAGGAAGTGATGGACTACCAGATCCAGCAGTTCATTGATGCCGGAATCACCGAGCTCATTCTTGACCTGCGTTTCAATGTGGGCGGCGAGGTGCAGCAGAGCCGTTATCTTGCAAGTTCGATTGTGGGACGCGACTATGATGACCGGATATTCTTCAAAGCCAAGTTCAGGGACGGAAAGATTGAGGAGTGGCCTTTCAAGAGCGGTCCATCCGAGTCGGATAAGCTCGGTGTGGCTCCGTCAATGGGTCTCAAGAGGCTTTGGGTAATAATGTCCGAGAATACCGCTTCCGCATCAGAACTCATTATCAACGCTCTCAAGGGTGTGGATTTCCCGATAACCCTTATAGGAAGCCGTTCGGAGGGCAAGAATGTAGGAATGGAAGTGACTCAGGAACTCTACAACAGCCGTCGTTTCGAGTTTGCACCGATTACATATTGGGGGCTAAATGCCAAGGATGAGCACGGCCCGAAGGATGGATTCAATCCTGATTCGGGAAATGTGATGAACAATCAGAACATCAGTTATTCCGACGACATCGACAATATGTTCCCGTATTCGTTCGGAGATTGGGGCAACTTTGATTTCAATCCGGCATTCTATTGCTGCTTCTGTGATATCGTGGGAATTGACAGGCCGGACTATGAAGGTGGCGGATTGAAATCCAGAGTGAGCGGCTCTGATATAATGAAGATCAATGCAAGACAGATCGGACTTGGCGTGCAGCCGATCGAGGTATCCGTGCTGAAACCTGAGATAGGCCGCTTCGGAAATGTTATTTACAGGGATCAGAGCTTCTTAAGATAAGTTATGCTCTCCGGACCTTCGTTGAAGAGGAGGTCCATGATGGAGAGGTCCGGCTGAAAGCCGTGCTTCTGGGCGAAGATCTGGAAGTACGGCTTTTTCAGACCGAGGTCTTCCAGAATTGTATTCGTGCGCTTCGGGTGAATGACCTCACGCAGGTCATCGCAGATGACGGTGCTGCCGTCTGCCTCGGTGATGATTCCGTCGCGTGAATAGTCGTTTGTAGTGCGGATTTCCACAGGGAGGCCGATCTTGTCGATGAAGAACTTCAGTAGGGCCATGTTGAGGTCTATGAGCCTTTCCGGACGGCTGTCAAGAATGGCGAACAGTTCGTCCTGATAGTATTCGAAGCATGCTGATGCATGGTAGGCGGAAATGAGAGCCTTCTTGTGCTGCTGAGGCCAGGGCTTGGACCAGTCCACTTTTATTTCCGAAATCGGAAGCTTGTGCGTGCCGCCTTCGTGCACGACAGGAAAGGACAGGGTCTGCACTCCGTCTGCCCCGAAGAAACGGCAGCGGTTGCGGTAGGACTGCTTCTGATAGTTCTCGCAGGTCTCGATATATACAACGCCCATCTCTTGTGCCATGGCGGCGAAATAGGAGATGGGCGGAAAGTATGCTGTTGAAAGGAGTTTCGGCACTAGTCTATGCTTCCTTTGGTGTCACGGTCTGCACCTCTGATGATGCCTCTCTTTGAATTTCTGATGAACTCGATGATGGTGTCCCTTTCCTCTGACTGAGGGAAGCCGAGCTCGATCTTTGCGAGGGCGTCGGAGAAGTTGTTTCCGCTGCTGTAGATTATGTCGTACATGTCCTTGATTCCGCGGATCTGGTCTGAGGAGAAGCCCCTTCTGCGGAGTCCCACTATGTTTACACCGGCGTATGAGAGAGGATCACGGCCGCAGAGGACATATGGCGGAACGTCCTTGTTGATCTTGCATCCGCCTCCTACGAAAGCGTGCTTTCCGATCCTTGAGAACTGGTGAGCCACTGTGCTGCCTCCGATAGTTGCCCAGTCATCTACCTCGGTTTCACCGGCGATTCCCACATAGCTTACGAGGATGCAGTTGTTGCCCACTGTACAGTCATGAGCGACGTGTGTATATGACATCAGAAGCACATTGTTGCCGATCTTTGTCACGCCTTTGCCGCTGGCCTTTGTTCCGCGGTTGATGGTGGCGCACTCACGGATGTTCACGTTGTCTCCGATTTCCACGTAGGTGATTTCACCATCGAACTTGAGGTCCTGAGGTACAGCTCCGATCACTGCTCCCGGGAATACACAGCAGTTCTTTCCCATCTTGACATAGTTGAAGATTGTCGCATGAGGAAGAATCTTCGAACCGTCTCCGATCTCTACATGCTCTTCGATGTATGCATATGGTCCGACCTCTACGTTTTCGCCGAGCTTTGCGTTCGGGTGTACGGTTGCAAGTGGATGTATATTTGCCATTTTATATTGTTTTATTTGTTTACTCGTCCTTGCCTGCGGCGGTCTGTACTCTGACAGCCTTGGCAGCCTGCGTGTTGATCCCGTGTCCTGCCTTCTCTGCCGTCACCTTCGCCTTGAGGAAGCCTCCTGCAAGCCTGAGGTCGCCGATAAGGTCCAGAAGCTTGTGACGTGCACATTCGTTAGGGAAGCGCAGACAAAGATTGCTCAGATATCCGTCCTCGCGCACCTTGAGAGCCGGAACGTTGAAGAGCCGGGACATCCTGCTCACCTGTTCGTCTGTCACCGGATGCTCCACGATGACGATGGCATTGTCCACGTCTCCGCCCTTTACGAGGTTGTTGTTGTAAAGGAACTCGATCTCGTGGAAGAACACGAAGGTGCGGCATGTCCCGATCTCTTCAGGATATACGACGGAAGAGTCCCACTGTGCATTCTGCACTCCGAGAACTCTTGAGTTGAAGTCCACCTTGATGTCATATGAGAACTCCTCGGCCGGCTCGATGCGTACTACGGAGCCTTTCTCGTCGTTTCTTATCTCCACCGCCTCGGTGAGTTCGACATATCTGCGTGGAGCGTCCTGCTGCTGGAATCCGTCTGCCCAAATGGCATCGATATAAGGCTTTGCACTTCCGTCAAGAATCGGCACCTCGATGTTGTCTATGTCTATGATTGCGTTGTCCACACCCATTCCTGTAAGGGCGGACATGACGTGTTCGATCGTAGATACGGAAGCGTCCCCATAGGAAATTGTAGTGCTTCTGGCTGTGCTGGATACGTTCTCAGCCAGTGCGTCTATATATGCGTCCTCTCCCAGGTCGGTTCTTCTGAATCTTATTCCGGTGTCTGCGGGAGCGGGGTTTATAGTCATTTTAGCCACCCTTCCTGTGTGAAGCCCTTTCCCCTCAAACGAGTAGCTTTTCTTTACGGTCTGTTGCAGTTGCATCTCCTTCAGTTGTCTCAAATTCAATAATAAAGCCCGCAAAGATAACAAATCTTTTCCTATAAACCTATTTTACAGAGATTAAAACTATTTTCCGGCTTTTTTGAACATGGCATAGCTGCGGAAATATTCCTTATATGGGATGGCTGGGGTACCCATGAGGATCTTGCCGCTTTCCTTGATGTTGCCGATTACCCCGGCCTGTCCAGCCAGAGTGGTATTGTCTGCAAGTGTGATGTGGCCGGCCACTCCCACCTGTCCTCCCATTATGCAGTGCTCTCCGATCTTTGTGGATCCGGCGATTCCTGTCTGGGCAGCCATTACTGTGTTGGCACCGACCTCCACGTTGTGAGCTATTGCGCACTGGTTGTCGATCTTGCAGCCTCTGCGGACTATTGTGGACCCCATCTGTGACTTATCCACGCATGTGCTGGCTCCGATTTCGACGTCGTCTTCGATGATGACGTTTCCTGTATGCTCGATCTTCTTCCATGTGCCGTCCTCAAGGGGAGCGAATCCGAATCCGTCGGCTCCGATGACTGCATTGGCATGGAGGATGACGCGGTCGCCTATCACCATTCCGGGATAGATCTTGACCCCAGGGTAGATGATGCAGTGCGAACCGATCTTCACGTCGTCGCCGATATAGACCTGCTCATATATCTTCGTGTAGTCTCCGACGACTGCCTTTTTGCCTATATAGGCGAAGTCTCCGATATAGACCTTCCTGCCGATCTTTGCGCTCCAGCGGATCCTGCTGCGGTAGCCGCGATGCCTCCTGTATGAGCGTTTCCTGGCTGTCACATACTCCAGAAGGCTTGCCACTGCTGCATATGCGTCATCAACGCGCACCATTGTGGCCTGGACGGCCTGTCTAGGCTCAAAACTTCTGTTGACGATGATGATGTCCGCCTTGCACTCATAGACATAGTGCTCGTACTTAGGATTGGCAAAAAAGCAGATTGCACCAGGTTTGCCGCTCTCTATGCGGGCGAATGTGGTTATGGTTGCATCTGGGTTTCCTTCTACGGTTCCCCCAAGAATCTCGGCTATCTCTTTGGCTTTGAATTCCATGTGGCAGATTGTTCTTATCAATAAATTTGTTTATTCTGATTTTATTCGTACATTTGCATCGTGAGAATGATCAGGGGGCAGCAAGCCCCCTTTATTTATGCATAAACACGAAGTCAGATGAACGTATCAGAGATTAAAGATGCTCTCCGGAGTGAATTGGTTGCACGCGGATGCTTCCTTGTTGATGTTTCAGTCAGCAAAGATAATGATATTG
>CAZMNZ010000029.1:0-19438 GCA_964567765.1 uncultured Muribaculaceae bacterium | reverse complement strand
TCGTCACCATCGGTTCGACAAATATTGATTTCAGAGGGTTTGAACAGGATTTTGAAATCAATGCATTCATGTATGATGAAGGTCTTGCCGCCGAACAGAAATCAATCTTTCTGAATGACCAGAAAGATTGCGGACAGATACTTCTTGAGGATTGGGAGAAGCGTCCGCGCCTCGACAAGACAAAGGAATCATTCGCCCGGATTTTCTCGCAAGTATTATAAATACATTGTGAATACAGTCTTCAAACACGACAGTATTCACAATCTTGCGGCCAAAGACCGGTTTCAGCAGAAAGGATTCGGATTCTTTCTCAGACATACCGGATGCATCCCGATCGACAGACAGAATCCTGATACATCGTGGATACACGAGTCCTTGAGGATGCTGATGGATGAATTCATAAAGAAAGATAGCCAACACTGCGCTCCGCTTGAAGTTGTGGAGAATCTGTCAGACCGCTTAGGCGTAGCTGTGGAGACCGCCGAGCAGGAAGTTTACTCCGAAATATGTTATCAGTACGCTCAGGAAGGCCAGGATGCAGAAAATATGGAAGTGCATCGGCTTCCGGAACCATGAAATGGATTTCTGATGCAGCCCGAGTGAATATATCAGCATGGTGATCAGCGCCCAGACTTCCTTAGGATCCCAGCCCCAGTAGCGTCCCCACGAGACATTTGCCCAAACTGCTCCGATGAATATGCCGGCAGTCAGGAGGAATACAGCCGGATACAGCATGATGTTGCTGACCGTCTGCAGATATTTCGTCATCTCCGGTGCGTCTTTTCGTTTCGACAGATTGAGAATCACAGCAGCGACTCCATTGAGCATCATGAAGGCAAACAGTACATAGGAAATCATGATCACCATCACATGGATGCTCAGTAGAGGGGACTGGAGGACAGGCATGAGCTGTGTGATGCGCGGATTTGCCTCTCCCATCATCGAGACGAGCAGTGCGGCGCCGCAGACCAGTATTCCGAACGGTTGAGCCAAGCGGAATCCGCCTTGTATGAAGAAGCATATCAACAGGCAGCACCATGCCATGAACTGCATGGTCTCGAAGCCGTTGGAAAGCGGAATATGACCTGAAACATACCACCTCAGTCCGATATGGAGTGTGAGGTATGCGAATATCAGCGCGCATACGCCGGTCAGAACCGCCTTCACCCCTCGCATGTGCCTTCCACTGAGGCAGAACAGCAGGAATGACAGGATGCCGAGCATGAGACAGAACATCGCCAGCGGCTTGTTCCAGTTGGAGGAGTTATATATCTTCTCTGCGCGGAAAAGTGCCTCTGACGGTATTTCATCCCCACATCTGCTCACCTGATATTCCCGTATCTTTCCGAGAATCCGGATCACTTCCTCGTTGTCCCTCATGGCTATCTTTTCGGCGACATAATTCATGCTTCCCGTTACAAAGGCCCATTCCTCATATTCCATGTCCGACGGTAGCCGGTCTGCCATGGAATACCAGATGGGAGAATCGGCGGAATCCTTGCTTCTGTAGGGAAATATCTTCAGCATGCTGCCAGTGCATACCATGCTTATCAGGTTGAACTTCTCGTTGGCGGCATATATGTTCTTGATGTTTTCCCCTCCGGTGTTCCGGAGGGCGGATTCAAGTTTATAGACATTCTTATCGATGAAATCCGAGAATCTGGCATATTTCCCGGATAAGCCGAGGACTGCCTTTGCATCACCTCCCTTGATCTTTATCATCGGCTCGGTCTTCCAGCTGTCATAGAAGAAGAACCATCCTGTGAGGACCTGCTCCGCAGTCAGCCCATTGTATGAAGGCTTGCCGTATAGCTTGACCGTAAAGTCTCTGGCTAAGGTCTGAAGCGGGCATATACGGTCATTATAATAAACATACAGGTCTCCGAAAGCCTCTGCCGCCTCTTTCGAGAGCGTCTTTGGCATTCCATCCGGCCTGTCTGCCGCTTTGGCATCAGGTATTGCGATACTGCCGGCCAGTAGGACAATGCACATGGCTTTTTTAAAGGCCGGGTTACTTAGAAGCGCCTTGAAGCGGCTGCCTTTCTGAAAGAAGAAGGCTGCCATGGATGCAAGCAGAAGTATATATCCTGCATAGGTGATTCCAATACCCCACGGATCGTGTGAAACTGCAAGTGTGGCTCCCTGCCCGTCCCGGTCAAATCCGGACTGATAAAAACGGTAACTTCTGTATCTGTGGATGTTGTTCATCGATACCACTGCCTCAGCCTCGTCTTCGCCATCATTGATCACGATTGTGCTTACATAGTCCATCGGGGCACTGGTCCCGGTGTAATGCAGGAGGCTGAAATCCTTCAGACTCACTTCGAATGGCATCTGTATGACTTTCCCGTCCGGGCTCTTGAAACAGCTGACTGCCTCTGTGCCGGTCCTGAGATGCATCCTTCCATGTTCTCCGAAGATATGTGTCACCATAGCTCCTGCAAGAATCAGCACGAATGAAAGATGCAGGCAGAATGTCGCAGCATGTTTCCATACGCGGCGGGCGATCAGGTAGGAGAGAGACGCAGCGGTCAGAAGTCCCCAGATCACCACGGTTGCAGGTGAGGCATATATGTGTTCATATGCATAACCGCTACCATAAATCTTTTCGAGTATGGTAGCAGTCATGAGGGAAATTATCATCAGCCCAAGGAGGCCAAATGAAATGTATTTAAGGATTCTGTCTTTCTTTTGCATCCGGTTAAATAGAATCAATGAACTTCACTATAGCGTCGCGGTCTGCCTTGCTGAGTTTGCGGAATTCTTCGACGGTGTAGCGTGCGTCGCTTTCCTTCGCACCGTGCCACATGATGGCTTCTATGGTGTTGCGGGCGCGGCAGTCATGCAGACGGTCGTCCGTTGTCGTTCCATTGACCTTCTGATGCAGTCCGCGGCCCCAGAGAGGAGTTGTGCGGCACCACCCTGTGCGGATGTCGTTTACCATGCAGAGCTTGTGCTGAACCATGTCGGTGTAAGGCCATATCTTCTGGTTTGCATAGCGAGGGAGTTCCCTGCCTTCCTTGAAGGTCTTGTCGTCTTCTGTGAAGAAGTTTGCAGGGTCGCGCACTTCATCCGGACCTGTGGTCCAAGACGGCCTGTGGCAGTATGCGCAGCCTATTTCCTCAAAGAGCTCGCGTCCCTTCAACACATCGGCATCGTCGTAATTTCTCGCTGCCGGAACTGCAAGTCCTCTGTGCCATACCATGAAATCGACATATTCGTCATCAGTCACCTCGACAGGGAGGTTCTTGCATGTCAGATATGCAGTTATGCGGTCAGCCATCGACCCCTCATGCCACTCAGGATACTGCTTGTCAGGGTCAACCTTGTCGATATATTCCTCGAAGCCGGCCTGCACATCAGGGTCGTTTGCAGATGCAGCCACATACGAGCCTGCAGCATCAAGATAGTGGAAACGACGGTCGCTTCGTGTGGCATTGGTGATGTTCCAGAATGCGTTTGCGCCGGCACCGTCCTGAATCGGACCACGGCTCATCGCGTAGGTGTAGCGGCGGATATATTCCTGACCATCACCGCCCTGCGCTGTATTCTTGTAGTAGCTCTTCCATGCACCGTTCTCGAAATATGCGGTGTTGAGTCCGTTCTGCATAAGTCCGTCCTCTTCCTGCTTCTTCCACTCTGCTGTGATATCCTCGTCTGAAATGGCGTCAAGAAGGCCGGTTCCATAGATTCCGATTGTGGATTCGAGTTTCACACCGTAGTTGCCAAGGTTATAGGTAGGATCCTGATTATAGATGTAGATTGCGTCTTTGGGAAGGTCTGCTATCGGGTAGATGAGCTCATAGGTCTCGCCGTCATCGAACTTGTTACCCCACTCATCCGTGTGGTTCAGCCACTGGATGCTAACCTTCTTCGGGTCTATAGGAGCCTTGAAAGGAGCCACCGCATAGCCCTGTGGCATACCTGCAAGCCAGGTGACATATCCTTCGGTCTCCTTGTTATAGACTACGAGAAGGTATCCGTTGCCGGGATCGTCGGTGTTGTAGGTGTCCATCTTCTTTCCATGTCCATAGCCCGGGTGGCAGTGGAGGCAGGATGTGCGGATATACACCGGACCGAGTCCGTGGCGTGTGCCCTCGTTGTTGGCATTGTATGGCTTCTCGAAAAGAGCCTCACCACGCTTGAAAGAATCATACATGCCCTTGCTCTCGATTGATGCCGTAGGCTGTTCGAATGCGTTGAATGTGGTCAGGTGGGTGGTTCCGAGCTCGCCTCCGGTGTAGTACCACTCCGGAAGTTCCTGTGCAGTACTGTCTCCTCCGGGAGTCAGGTCCGTGTTGTCGTTACATGCGACAATCCCCATGCATACGACCAATGTAGCTATGATTCTTGTCCTTTTCATGTCAAATTTATGGTTTACGTTGATTCTTTTACTCTGCAAGTGCTGCATAGACTTCTTCAAGCACTTCCACGAGGTCGGTGCCGACTGTTGTCACGGCCTTGTCTGCCGCCTCGCTTGTTGCAGAAAGGGCAAATGGCTCCGGAATAGCCTGAATCGCTTCGATGGATGCCTGAATCTGGTTCTTTACCCTTGTGTCGAGATCCTCGTTTACACTCTTGATGTAGTCGCTGATTGAAGCGTCTCCATCGTTGCTGCCCTGATAGCAGTTGCGTATGCTGATGATGTTTCCGACGAAGTCGTTGATCGAGTTGAGAGAATATGGAGACTCGATATAGTTTCTGTCTGACTCGTTTGAAGCCTTGTTCGGAGTTCCTATCTTGACGTTTCCGACCTCGTCAGCGATGTCGATGCATCCCTGAACAATATCCTCGGCAGCCTCCTGATAAGTCTTGTAGCGGCTTCCTGCCTGTCCTGCGTTGATCATACCCCAACCATAGTCGTATGAAGGCTCAAGCTCTGCCTCTTCGAGGATTGCAGCGTACTGTTCAGCCACATCTCCTGCCCATGATGCATAAAGATATACGCACTGGTCGCGGAGGTCTTCTGCCACTGCACACATATAGATGAGTTCCTCTTCCGTGTAGTTCACATTGTGCGGGTTTGAGGTCTTGCCGTCTGCACTGAGTTCATATAGCATATATTCAACTGAATGGAATCCGAGAAGACCATATCCGAGCATCTCGACTGCCCATGACTGGTTGTTCCTGATGTTTGTGAGAAGCTGATCCATCTGAACCTTGTCAAGAGGCCATGAGTCGATATGCGGGTCGATGTTATAGTCTGCAGCTGCTCCATAGAGGAATGCTTCGCTCTTTTCCCAGTAGTCACGGCATGCATTCCATGCATCACCTGCTGTCTCGATCAGATCCGTCGTCACTGTCGATGCGTCCTTGATTGCGTTGCAGGCATCAGCCATCTTGATAGCATTGTCCGCCATTCCTTTATATGTAGGAACAACTGTGTTGTTGATGTATGGTGTCATAATGGACTGGAACATCTTCTCTTTTTCAGAGAGCTCGTTTCCAGTGGAATCTATACTGTCCTGGCATGACGCAAAAGCTAAGCCCCCTGCGAGAAGGATTGAAATGAATTTAAAACTGTTTTTCATTTTGTTGATATTTTTGAATTGATTTACTCTTATGATTATCTTTTGAAAAGTCCGGCAAACGCCACTCCGATGGACACAGACGGCTCGTTGTTATATGCCTTGGAGAGTATTCCATGACTGTATTCTGCCTTTATCACGACATCCCTGATGGGGTAGTAGTTGATGCCGGCTGCCACTCGCTGTCTGCCGCAGTAGCCGTAATCCATGACACCTCCTGTGGTCTTGAACATGGAGTCATAGTATTCGTAGCGGGCGAAAATATAGAATTTCCGGTCTTTTGTCCTGTTGAACTGAGAAAAGATGTCGTACCCGGCTTCGATTCCTGCCGCAATGGCGTCAGAGGCGACCGGTTGGCTTGGTGAAGGTGAATCCTTCTGCAGGGACATGTTGAATGCAGTGATCTTGTCCGAGTCGGTCAGATGCCCATAATCGAAGTTTCCACGCACAATCCAGTTGTGGTCATTGTATGCGAAGTCAAAAGCGCCGATCATCACTGTTCCCTTCACTCCTGTGTATTTTGAACTTGTAGTGGGCTTGAGCGAGTTGCTGAATGAGTTTCCTGCATAACCGCTGAGTGACAGCCTGAGTCCGCTGACGGAGTAATTGTCAACTCTGAACGCTCCTGCAACGCTGTTTGCTATCTTGAATTCGTATGGGCTTCCTGATGAACCGGCTATCCATTCTGCACGGCTGAACCTGTCTGAATCCATTCCCGGCAGGAGCATAGCTTCGTAGCGCCAGTCACCGGCCTTTCCCCAGAAACTGATTCCGGTCTCGTGCCAGGTGCATGGCAGAATCGTGTTCTCTCCCTCGGGACGATATACCGTGAAATATTCAGTCGGCATGTGGTACATGTTCGTTCCGCCCACAGGGACGATGATATGTCCCATCCTGAGGTTTGCAGCCTCGGAGAATGATTTCTGAATCCAGAACTGCTCCAGGACTATCTCGCCTCCGCGTTCCACCTCGGACTCGTATTCTCCTCCTTCCTCTTCTTCGATTTCAACTGCGACTTCGGTGCCCCCGTGCTCGAACTCAATCTCAGTTCCGAGCGACCAGCCCTTTCCGAAATCGTATCCTATCCACAATACGAAATGTGGTATATCCACTCTTCCGTGTCCTTTTGCATCGCTGTAATTGGTTGCGTCAGTATATCTGAGGTATGAATCGCTGAAGAAATTATATGTTCCGGCAATCTCTCCGTATCCGCCGATCTGGAGTCTGTCTGAAAAATTCTTTTTGGATGTTTCCTTCTCTGTCTGATTTTCAGTGCTTTCTGCTGTATCGGCCGTTTGAGCGATGGCAATCGGAAATATTCCGAACAGGGCGGCTGAGACTAAGAGGGTTGTGATTCTGTGATTCATTGTTTTGCAGTCATGATTTTACGGCTGCAAAGGTATCTCAATCGTGAAAAATCTGAAATACCTATTGTTTAGTATAAGGCTGTCCTTTTCTCGTGATTTCTTACTAAATTGTAGGTATTTCCTTCCCTTTAAAGATACAGGGAATGAGGAAGTCAGTCTCTATATCTTCCGCCATTATCCCCATCAGGTTACGAGAAAATCTCAATATGGATGACCTCATTCCGTCACAGTGGATAAAGTCACATCCAGAAGCAGTCGTGCTAGACCGTAAGCTTACGTTTGTTCGTGTTTTGACCGGATTTTTGTATCACTATATGTATAACTGTTTTGGGAGCAATCTCTCAAATCAGGAATCAAATCCTTGAAACAGGCCTCTTTCAAGGATTTGAGTGGGAAAATTGGCGTTAAATCCTCAAATTACTGTCTTTTTGAGGATCTGAACTCACTTTTTGCAAATGTGACGTGGATGAATATCATGAATCATATTCTTTCAGATAAAATTTCATAAATATTAAGAAAGCAGTACCTTTATACCTTCCTGATAAAACTATGTTATGGAGATAAAACCGATAGCACATATAAATACCGACTTTCCGGAGAAGTTCGGCATCCCACGTCAGAGCGGCCTGGCTGGATCCCTGCGCGGCAGGATAGTTTTCGAACAGGAATTCAGAAATCCGGATGCGCTGAGGGGGCTTGAAGGCTTTTCTCATCTCTGGCTCATCTGGGGATTCTCCGCTAACCGGCAGAATGCAGACCGACAGAATGCCAGGTGGCAGCCGACTGTGAGGCCTCCGAGGCTTGGCGGCAACCGTCATATGGGAGTCTTTGCGACAAGGTCTCCGTTCAGGCCCAATCCTCTCGGACTTTCATGCGTTGAGGTGGAGAGCATAGAGCCGGACACTCCGGACGGCCCTGTGATAAACGTCCGGGGAGCAGATCTGATGGACGGAACTCCGATTTTCGACATCAAACCCTATATAAAGTATGCGGATTCCCGCCCTGATGCTGTCTGCGGCTATGTGGATGAACTGGAGGAAAGGCATCTAGAAGTGGTCATTCCGGATGAACTCGCCAAGAATCAGGCCCCGGACTTCCTGCAGTCGCTTGTGGCAGTGCTGGAACTGGACCCTCGTCCGTCGTATCACGATGATCCTGATAGGGAATACGGCCTGTCGTTCGCCGGACGGAATATAAGATTCCGTGTTCACGATGCCTCCGGCCAGTCTACTCTGACAGTCCTGTCAATATCCATATAGCCCTGCCTCCTCATTGTCATGCTGAACGCAGTGAAGCATCTTTAAACCAAATATTCATCCCCGCTGCTGAACATCATTAGCGTATAGGTATGAAATATGTTTATCCGAAACCGGCTAAATATTTTTCGTATGAAAACTGCATTGACATTGAACTCTGACTATGACAAGGTAAAACTCAGCGTCGTAGTGATCGCTCCGGAAGGCAGACCGGATGCTGTCCTTCAGATTGCGCACGGGATGTGCGGTAACAAGGAAAGGTTTCTTCCGTTCATGGAATATATGTCCGACCATGGTGTGGCCTGCGTGGCCTGCGACCATCGCGGGCATGGTGCCAGTGTCCTTACAAGGGATGACCTGGGATATATGTATGACGGCGGATATACTGCTCTGGTCGAGGACATGAAACTCGTATCAGACTGGACAATGTCAAAATTTCCTGACGTCCCGCTCTTTCTGCTCGGACACAGCATGGGCTCGATGGCTGCAAGGATATATGCGAAGAAATATGATGCAGACCTTTCCGGACTTATAGTCTGCGGCAGTCCCGGATATGTTCCTATGGCCAGACTCGGAAAACTCCTCACCGGATTCCTCTGTCTTTTCAATCATGGTCACATGCGTCCTGCATACCTTCAGGAAATGACCTCTTCAAGGTACAACAGGAAATTCGCTTCAGAGGGTCGAATGGCCTGGGTGTGTTCGGATCCGGCAATGCGTAAGGAGATGATTTCCAACCCGTTGAATAATTTCACCTTCACGGCCAATGGAATGCATAATCTTATGGGAATGATGGTCGAGGCCAATTCTTCCTCAGGCTGGAGCGTGTCCAATCCGGAACTTCCTGTGACTTTCATTTCAGGAGGCGACGATGCCTGTATGGGAGGGGAGCGTAAACTTCATGACTCGGCCAAGATGATGTATGGCCTGGGATATCACAATGTCACGGCTGCCATATTCGAGGGCATGCGTCACGAGATCCTCAACGAGACCGACAAGAAGACTGTCTGGGACGACGTCCTTCAGTTCATAAGGGAAAGTTTGTGACGCTTTTTCTGAAAATCGGCCGTATTTTCGCGTAAATGACTATTTTTGTACGGAATTTACACGAATATATTCATATGGAAAGAAAGATCCTGGTGGTCGATGACGAAGAGGATATAAGGGATATCCTTCAGTTCAATCTTGAAAATGCCGGATATACGGTGGATTGCGCATGCTCTGCTGAGGAGGCATTGGAAAAACTCTCTCCCGAACACGGACTTATACTACTTGACGTGATGATGTCAGGAATGTCGGGATATAGGATGGCAGAGGTCTTGAGAAACGAAAAGGGGAATGAGATACCTATAATATTTCTTACAGCCCGTACCGGCCAGGATGATCTTCTGACCGGATTTTCATCAGGAGCAGACGACTATATCACCAAACCTTTCTCCATCCAGGAGGTGATTGCCAGAGTGAGGGCGGTGCTCAGAAGGGTCCCTGAGGTGGCTCCGGCAGCAAATCCGTCTGTGATCGAAGAAGGCAGACTCCGCATAGACCTTGATCGTAAACTTGTCTATGTCTGTGGCCGGCAGGTGGCTTTTTCCAAGAAGGAGTTCGAGGTCCTTTCCCTTCTCGCGTCCCATCCCGGTGAAATATTCTCCCGCGATGACCTGATCACGGAACTGTGGAAGGATGCCCCTTATGTCCTGGACAGGACAATTGACGTTCACATAGCAAGGATAAGGTCGAAACTGGGTGAGATAAAGAACTATATAACAAACCGTTCAGGATACGGCTATGTCTTTAATCCGGTGAAGTGATGGATCATCTGACAATTATATATATACTTGCGGGAATCATTATCGTGCTTCTGGGATTTCTGACATGGCGTCTGCTCAGACGGATCTCTGAGAAGGCAGCACGCCAGAACCGCACCCTCAAGATGCAGATGACCAGCAACATAGCCCACGAACTCAGGACTCCGGTGACAAGTATCAGAGGCTATCTTGAGACACTGATCGCCTGCCCGGACATGGCTCCTGACAAGAAGCAGGCATTTCTGCAAAGGGCTTATAACCAGACCCTCCGCCTGTCGGACCTGATAAGCGACATGGCCTTGATAACCAAGATAGAGGAGTCTCCGGAGAAACTTGCAAAGGAGGAGGTGGATATATGCGATGTCGCTTCCGAGGTCTTTGAAGAATTCTCCGAGAGGATAGCGGAAAAGGGTGTGAAGGTAGAGGTGCTTCTGGAGCCGGATACCATCATTGTCGGCAACAGGACGCTGGTCTATGCCATTCTCAGAAACCTCGTCGAAAACAGCCTTAAATACGGCGGAGAGGGAATCACCGTGCACTTTGAATGTTACAGCAGCATAGACAGAGTCTGCTATTTCACATATTACGACACGGGATCAGGTGTGCCTCAGGAGCATCTGGAACGCCTTTTTGAAAGATTCTACCGTGTGTCGGAAGGCAGGACCCGCGATGACGGAGGGTCAGGACTGGGACTTTCAATCGTAAGAAATGCCGTGGCCTTTCACGGAGGAAATATACGCGTTATGAACCGTCAGTGGGGCGGTCTGCAGTTCTTCTTCACCCTTCGTAAGAAACCGGATTAGATTTCGTTTATCTCGACTATTCCTGCCAGCACCGCATAGACTGTCATCTTTCCGATTGACCTGGTCTTGAGTTTGAGACATATGTTGTTGCGGTGAAATATCACAGTCGGAAGCGATATGCCCAGTTCGTTCGCTATCTCCTTGTTGATCAGACCCTTCACCATGAGAGTCAGCACTTCCTTCTCCCGTGCTGAAAGTCTTTCTGTTATGCCTTTTGTGTCTTTGCCGATTTCCGGAGCCTCTCCATACAATCCTGTGTTCTGAATCCGCCTCAGACCCTGCATGATTTCGTGCTCTGGCCTGGTTATGTCAAGAACCTTGAATCCGGACTCCTCGCATGCCCTGATCTCACCTTTCGACATGACGGTCGTCTGGCTTTTAAGTGTCTCGAACTCCTCTGCCTCGCTGAACAGAATGTCAGAATCAACGAAGAAATGCACGAAATGCCTGTTGGAATCGCGGATGAAGGCATCCATCGAAGTGTATGAGTATATTTCAACGCCGTTGAACATGTCCCAGAGGATGTTTCTTAGCGCCATGGTTTCCAGAGTGTTAGAGTCTATTATAGCAAAACAAGGATTCATACCATATATTATATTAGGTGACGTTCTGATTATGTTTCAGCATCGGCATTCAAAGCCGTTCCGCTGTTGCAAAGTTAAGGATTTATGGGATGTTACAGTAATTGTAACAAAATTTTAACACTCGAACTATTGCAGGTTCCGGAGAACGCCGTATCTTTGCACTCGGTTATTAGTTTTAGTGTTATTAATTATGTGGTTAGTATGAGATGCCCCACGCGAGTGGCGCAGCTCATTTTTTTTGTACCCACCTCCATCCTCTGCCTTCTCGTAAATTTGGATTTATTCGATGACCAGACCGTCATATGCAGGCTGGACGCCGTCCGGGAGTTCTGCAAGCAGTTCTTCGTATCTTGGGAGTTGGTGGGACAGGTGAGTGAGCCATGTGTGTTTAGCACCCACTCGCGCGGCCACTTCCAGGGCTCCTTCAAGTGAGAAATGTGATATATGCCTTCCTCTCCTGACGCAGTTTATGATGAAGTGATCAAGACCCTGGAGTTTTGAGAACTCCTCTTCCGGAATTCTGTTCATGTCAGTGCAGTAGGCTATGTTTCCGAAACGGTAGCCCAGAACCGGCAGGTTGAAATGCTTTCCGCGGATCGGAATGATCTCCACACCGTCTATGCAGAATGGATGCTCATCTATGAGGTGAACCTTCCAGTCAGGAGCGCCGGGATATTTGTTCTCTGCAAAAGCGTATGAATATTCCTTACGCAGAGAATCCTCCACATATTTCTCGCAATAGATGTGTGTCGCAGATTTTTCAAGATAGTTGAACGCCCTGATGTCGTCCAGACCACCGGTGTGGTCCTTGTGGTTGTGAGTCAGCAGAATGGCATCCACGTGTGAAACCCCGGCGCGAAGCATCTGCAGCCTGAAATCCGGTCCGGCATCCACCAGAAACCGTTTCCCGCAGTAGTCCACAAGCACGCTGGCCCTCAGTCTCTTGTCACGTGAGTCGGAACTGGCGCACACCTCGCACCCGCATCCTATCATCGGCACTCCTTGCGATGTGCCGGTTCCCAGAAATTCCAGTCTAGCCTTATTCATAACTCAATCGTTTTTTTTGCGTGGCACGCATCTCTCTGATAGTCACTACTTTGCAACTATTGCGTGCCGCCAAAGGGGAGCACGCAGTTTGCGTAATGTGTTGACTGTTATTAGAATATGTGCCACTGCTGTTTTATCAGATTTCGATTTCGACGACGTTATTGATGGCGGCGCTGTCGTATGGCGCTGTCACCCTGATGTAATTCTCTGTATATCCCTCCATCATGCCGTTCCTGTCAGTGCTCTCGAACAGAACCTTGCCGGTGAGACCCTTATGCGCATTGACGAACTCCTCATGCAGTTCCTGGCACAATGCCTCCAGCCTCTGCACTCTGAGTGTCTTGACAGAATCCTGCACCTGATCCTTTCTCGTGGCGGCGGGAGTTCCCGCACGGCGGGAGTAGGGGAATATATGGATGAATGCCGGGCGCACAACATCACGCAGGAAGGTGTATGTCTCCTCAAAAAGTCCGTCTGTCTCGCCTGGGAATCCCACGATCACGTCGATCCCGAAGAACACCTTCAGCCCGCCTGGCACCTCCATCTTCTCCCTGATATACTGAATCTTATGTGCAAATGCCGCTGTATCGTAGCGCCTTCCCATCTCGCGCAGAATCGTGTCACAGCCGGATTGAAGCGGAATATGGAAATGCGGCAGGAACTTGGTGCCTGAGGCGATCCAGTCCACCATCTCCTCGGTCAGAAGATTCGGCTCTATGGATGAGATGCGATATCTTTCAATCCCATCAACCTCATTCAGTTCGCGTATCAGATCGAAGAAAGTCTCTCCTGTCGAACGACCGAAATCTCCGGTGTTCACGCCGGTCAGCACAATCTCCTTAATCCCCTCTGCAGCAATGGCCTCCGCCAGCGGAATAATCTCCGCAATCGGAATATTACGGCTTTCTCCACGGGCATAAGGCACAGTGCAGTAGTGGCATTTATAATCGCATCCGTCCTGCACCTTAAGGAACGAACGTGTCCTTTCTCCGCTTGAATATGCCGGGAAGAAAGTGCCTGTGTCGTGTCCGCAGCAATCTCCGCCGCTCACCATATCAATGATTGTCGGGACTATAAGTCCCTTCTCAGTTGCCCCGAACACCTTGCGGACTCCCTCAATAGCCTCTATTTCAGCCTTTTTCAACTGTGCATAGCAGCCTGTGACAAAGATTAGAGCCTCTGGATTCTGACGGTGCAGTTTCCTGATTATATTGCGGCTCTTCTTGTCGGAGTGCTCGGTCACGGTGCAGGTGTTGACGAGGAAAATGTCCGCCCCCTTCGTCCATGGCACCGCCTGAAAACCCGCACGGGACAACTCTCTCTCATATGTGGAGGTCTCGGCGTAGTTCAGTTTGCAGCCAAGGGTTATATATGAAATCTTATGCATAATTATAAACTAGAATATAAAGTCACGCGAGACCATTGTGCGACGCCCTCCACCGGAGGCCTCTTCTTGGAAACTCTCACGGAGAACCTCACCAGTTGCGGAAATCTCTCCTCGATAGCCGTGACGATGCGTCCTGCTACATTTTCCAGCAGTTCTGACGGCACTGACATCTCCTCCGCCACCAGGTCATATATCTCTCCATAATTCAGCGTGTCGGCAAGGCAGTCGCTTTTAGCGGCCGCCGACATATCAAGTTCGCCGCGGAAATCCACCGTGAATAGATTGCCGCGCACCTTTTCGTGTTCAAGACAGCCGTGATAGGCCTTGAACTCCATTCCTTCCAGTTCTATTGTTCCTGTCTTTTCCATATGTTCAGATATCTCGACTCCCTTTGGTCGCTCGATATGACATTGTGTTACTCTCTTCGCTCGATATGCTCCCCCCCCCTATGCCAGCAGAAGAAATACACAAGGCCTCTTTCCGATGACCAGCCCTTCCTTCTTCCATTGAGACACCTTCATGGTCTTTATATATGCATCAGGCATGGTTATGTTGCATGCCACGCACACCCTTGTGGACGGTCCGCAGACAGACAGTATGTCCGCAAACAGCGAATCGTTCCTGTACGGTGTCTCGATCAGGATCTGCGTCTGACGAAGTTGTGCCGACACCTTCTCCAAGGTCTTCAGGCGGCTTCTTCTCTCGTCTGTCTTTGCAGGAATATATCCGCAGAAGGCAAACGACTGTCCGTTAAGTCCTGAGGCCATCAGAGCCATCATCAGCGACGAAGGACCCACGCAGGGCACCACCTCTATGCCGTGACGATGGGCGAGTGCAACTAATTGAGCACCAGGGTCTGCCACAGCCGGAAGGCCAGCCTCCGAGATGAGTGCGACATCGTTTCCGCCGTCGAACAGACGGATATATCCTTCAATGGTCGCTTCATCTGTGTGCTCGTTAAGTTCGTGGAACTCCAGATCCCCTATCCTGCCGCGCAGTCCGGCCTTGGAAAGATAGCGGCGCGCCGTACGCACTTCCTCCACAACAAAAGTCCTGAAACCTTCCAATGATTTCAGAACAGGTCCCGGAATCACGTCCGCCGGGTCATTCTCTCCGAGAGGGGAGGGAATGAGATATAACTTACCTTTTTCTTCCATTTTCTTTATCCTCTGGTGCCTGAATCTCGATCTCCACTCTTCCTCCGTCCAGCATGGCCTGTTCCTCAGCGGCTACTGCTGCCTGTCTCTTTGACTTGCTCATGAACATGTTCCTGAAGAACTGCCTGAAACTGTTGAACTCAGTCTGATATGTCAGACCGACACCGTTCCTTTGTGAGTTGTCGAGGAAGTTGGTGTATGAGTCTGCGGAATGAGAGAACAGATTGAGTCTGAACGAGCCGGAACGGTTGAGTTTGATCTCTATGTCGAGATCGCCGACCACATCCTGTGTTCCGCCCGTGTTGTACTGCTTGTTGCCGACGCTTCCGTTCACGACCACCCTGTTGTTGAACAGTTGGGTGGACACGGCCACGTCAAATATGTCGGTTCCCTTGTCGCTCGGCTGGTAGTTCAGTCCGAGGTCAAGCGGTATATCGAGTTTCTGGAATATGTTACTAAGTTGATTTGCAAGCATTTCTGTGACGTTGGAGTAGAGCATTGAAGAGTTGTTCACGATGCCGGACTGCTCGTCCGGAAGGAAACTGTTGGACAGAATCAGCGAAAGGAACTGCTTCTGCACCTTGTCTTCCGTGCTCAGAGCGCTCTCCACCCTGGACTTGATGGTCGGGTCAAGATCCGGAATCTCGATAGAGAAACTCAGTCGAGGATTGCTGATCTGGTCGCTGATGCTGATTCCGCATTCGACTGTCCGTCTGTTCGCCACTGAAGTGGTGTCTGCAATCAGTGTGGACAGCGAAGCCTTTGTCTTGTATATCGCATCGATGTCCAGAGTACTCTCCATGATATCTCCGTTGAAACGTATCGTGCTTCCGTCCTGAATCTGGAAGTCCCTGCTGACCAGGCCCATAGCAACGAACTTATAGTTTCCTCCGGTGAGTGTGTAGTCTCCGTTTATGTTGAAAATGTCATCACTGACCTCCAGTTCTATGACCCCGTTTCCGCGTCCTGACAGCACGTTTCCGCTTGCCTTGTCGATCTCCACGAAAGCCTCCACATCCTGCGAGGCACCGACCTTCAGAGTGACAAGGAAATCGTTCTCCTTCTCCTCCTTCTTCTGCATGTCGGTCATCATGGCCTCATACGGATCGATGTGAATCTCATTCTCCACTTCCGTGAATTTCAGCAGATTGGTTCCCTTGCCGGCGGTTTCTTCCGCGCTGATCGGAATATGGAGTTGTCCCTGCTTTGACGTGACGGCATCCACGTTCAGCCTTATGGAACTGAGCGGACCTGTTATAGAGACATTTCCTGTTCCGAAAATGTTTCCATAGAAACTCTCAGCCATGCTTTCCGGCAGGTCTATTCCTTCAATGTTGTTGACCTTGATATATGTGTCGAAACTTATATCTCTGAAATGATCCCAATTTATGCTTCCGGTGACGCTTCCTGTTCCGTCGAATCTGTCCTTGACTCTGATGTCATCGAAATAAACGCCCTTGCTGTCGAGGTGGAAGGTGCCGTCGGCATGATAAGGGACATTTGTATATGCAATCCTGAGCATGCCGTCATCAAGCCTTCCCCCGACGCTGCTGATTTCCATGTTGTCGAGTTTTCCGCCTGCTGTGATCTCGCCGCTCAGATATCCGTCCATTCCACTGAACACATCCTTCAGCAATGGCTGCACATATCCGACATTCAGTCTGTTCATATTCACTTTTGCCAGCATACTCTTGTCTTTCAGGAACAGTTGTCCATGTGCGTCAAGGCTGCTTCTTCCTTCCAGATCGTTTCTTGCGGATATGTTCAGACAGTTGCCCGTCCTGTCCCATTCGCATCCGAGGTCGAGGATGCCGAGAGGTGTGTCAGCGATATATGTGGAGTCGCAAAGCATGTCCACGAGCAGTCCTTTCCCTTCTTTTGAGGAAGTGAGAAGGGCCTCTCCTGTCATGGCTCCTCTGATTCCCAAATCCGGGATAAGAGAATTTATAACTGATATGTCAAAACGTTGAAGCCCAAGTGTAAGTGTGTCATTCTGAGTACGTGAAATTTTTCCGTTAACGCTTATGGCCTCTTCTCCTGAGGTCAGTCCGAAGCCCCGGACCTCCACATCCTGTCCTAAAATGTTGACTTTTGACGGAAGAACGTTCCATTCTCTGGAGTTAATGTACAGATTGGACGGAGCAAGGTCAATCGCAAGTCCGAGATCGTTGCCGTCTCTGTTCAGAATTCCGCGTGCGATCATTTGTCCGTGGTTTTCCATTTCGCCGTCGTTGTTATATGAAAAACCGGCACCTATACGGTCGTCCTGGGCAAAGATCTGGATTCTGGTGTCCTTCAGAAGCAATGAAGCCACCTGAATCTGGTCGCAGTCCACCTCGCCGCTGAGGTTGTCGTTATGGTTGTCGAATCCGGCATATACGTTCCTAAGAAACTGCTTTCCGTAAGCGAGCCTTCCGGAACTGACCTCTGCTTTGAATCCACCGTCCTTGTCGATTCCGGCATATGCTGATGTGCCCGACTCGATATATAGTCCAGGCAATGCAAAGGCGAGTACATCCATCATATTATGGAATTTGACAGAGGCCTCATAAGTCGCTCCTGACCAGACCTCGACGGAATCCTTGAACATCGCGGGAAGTTCCTTGGCCAAAGTCAGTCCCTTGAAGTCTTTGACGAACTGTTCTATCGGAGCAGTGCCTGAATATGATGCCTCGGCAAACGGGGCATTCATTTCAATCCTGTAATCGTCACGGGTCTGCTCCAGCATAAGCCCGATCTTTCCTATGCTGTATCGTCCTCCCTCATTTGCCAGTTCGATACCTCCTATGTCAACGGTTCCGGAAGCCTCGCCCTCGGAGGATACGCTGTATTCTGCCTGCGTACTGAATCTGACCTCCGATGCACCGCGGCGGTCCAGTCTTATGGCATTGAGGTCTGCCTTGCTTATGTCGGCAGTCAGACTGTAGGCCTTGCCTCCATCTTCACGGGTGTCCTTTGCCGCTTTGATCAGGAAACTGAGATTCGGGTCATCCGACAGCATCGTGGCATCAAACGATTCCCTGTCAAGATGTCCGGCACCTGTCACCCCGGAATAGTCATATCCGTTAAGATGCAACCTCTGTATTCCGAGGGAATCAAGCCGTATGTCAGGGAAGTCCAGCGTCCTGCCAAGTTCCGCTCCGAATGTGACCCCTGCCGTTGTCTGACGAATAAGTTCCGAGCCTATTATGCTTCCTACGTCGAGATCTTCCGTCGTGACTGATCCCGATATTCCAAGCGGTCTGTTGTCGCTGAGGATTTCATCAAGTCTGATGTCTGCATGAGCATGCCCAATCAGAGAGCCTATCGAGGCATTGATCCTCATGTCGTTCAGGGTACCCCTGACCTTTCCGTCAAGGCTGAACAGCACACCCTTTGCGAATCTGCTCAGGTCAAGTTCCTCTCCTTCATCCATCCATTCCGACACGAAATCTCCCAATCCTTCCGTGGTGAGCAGCATGTTGCTGACTCTGGCATTCAGCCTGGTTGTCTCTATTTCAGGAATTCCGGTCATTCTTCCGTTCACCTTTCCTGAGAATCCTCCTCCTTTCATCGCCACTTTGACATCCTGCACCTCGAAGTCGTTCACATATCCGCTCATCTTTCCGGATATGCATGCCCTCAGCCTGTTGTCTCCGATCTGCGGTGCGAAATACTGCAAGGTTCTGAAATCCAATTCACTAGGCGCAATCTCTCCGTCCATCTTTATCTTGGCGATATAGTCGGAAAAGTCATCCGCGCTGCTGAAACTCATCATGTATAGCGGAAGATGCAGGTCCGACCATTTGTCCGTCAGATGGATATCCTCGACTATGGCACGTCCTCTTCCCACTTTCGCGCTTCCTGAAATGGAGTTGCAGACCCAGCCGCTTTTCTCCCGGAAAGACAGTTTGTCAACTGAACCGGTCATGATACCTCCCTTGAACTGGAGTTCCCTGGCATTGATGTTTATATTCCTGACATCCATGTCGTTCCAGTTGATTCCTCCCTCAAAGTCGATCTTTTCCATCTTATGGTTGAACATATGGAAGCCGAAATTGTGGATCTCGACCTTCCTTATATGGAAAAGTTCCTTGTCGCTGTACTCTTTGTTCTTCTTCTTGACGATTCCGAAGATTCTCGTCAGGCTCTCTCCAGTCGTGTCTCCATCTCCCGGATTCGGACGGTCCTCAAGGACGAGATTCATCTGTCCGTTGCTGACGAACGCCTTGTCTATATGTACGCTGCCGTGCCTGAACAGCCCGTCCAGGGTGAACTTTGCGATTATATACTGCGCTCTGAAAAACGTGTCCACCTGTGCGCCTGTGAGGGAATCCCTGACAGGATTCTTGTCCAGGATGAGTGTGTTCTTGAGTACGAGGGTTGTGAAGGGCTTGAAATGGATCTTCTCGAAGGAAATATCTCCTTCTATCTTTTCAGACAGACTTCTGACCACCTTTCCTGCTATAAACGTCTGCACCTGCGGCAACTGAATGGTCAGCGACACCGCAAATACGAAAGCCAG